>DATKIS010000211.1:0-5956 GCA_035543975.1 Pyrinomonadaceae bacterium | reverse complement strand
TGCCCAAAGTAGTAAAGCGCACCACTAACGCGGGTTTTCTCGCCTTCCCATTGAGCGTTCGGTTTCGTAGGAAAATTATAAGGAATCTGACCGGCCGTTTTTGGAAACGTCATCGTCAATTTGCCGCTTGGGTTGTAATCGCCGAACAAAACGTCCGCAATTGCGGTTCCGCCCTGCGCCCCTGGGAACCACGCCTCAATGATTCCGGGGACATACTTGTGCACCCAGTTGATACTGACGGGACGGCCGTTGATTAGAACTACTATTACTGGTTTGCCTGTGGCATAAACCGCCTGGACGAGTTCCAACTGGCGACCAGGCAAATCAAGACTCGACCGGCTGGCGCTTTCGCCTACTGTCTTTGATGAGTCACCCAACACAACTATGGCCAGATCCGACTTCCGGGCGACTTCAACCGCCTGGCTGATCTCGTCCTGTTCGCTTGAAGTCAAAGGCTCGGGAAGGACTTCTGTCTCCGGCCAGTGTTCATTAACAATGTCGCAGCCTTTTGCGTAGTTAACAGCAACCTGCCCGCCCAGTTTCTTTCTGATTCCTTCCAGCACTGTGACGCCTTTTACGGCATTCGGTCCATATCGATATTGGGTGTTGCTGTCGTTGTCCGCGTTAGGACCGATGACAGCGATAGAGCTAATGGTTTTGCGAAGCGGCAGAAGGTTTTTTTCATTCTTGAGGAGGACCAAACTCTCACGGGCTGCGCGCAATGCCACCTCCTGGTGCTGAGCTGAATTCACCAAGCGTTCACTGGCCTCCGCGTCGGCCACATAGGGGCGGTCAAAAATGCCAACCAGGAACTTAACTCGCAGAACATCCCGCACCCGGTCGTCCAGCGTCTTCATCGACACCCTGCCCTCTTTAACCAACTCGCGCAAAGGCAGAATAAAATCGGTCGGAGCCGTGAAGTTTGTCTTCACATTCAAGCCTGCCTCGATCGATTGCCGCACAGCGTCCTTCATGTCCGCAGCTACTCCGTGCTTGTTGTATAGATACTCGACGGCAGCACTATCGGAAACAACATACCCCTTGAACCCAAACTCAGTGCGCAGCCGGTCCGTCAACCAATACTTACTGCCGGTGACCGGCACGCTGTCGAAATCATTGTAAGAACTCATGACCCCGAGTATCCCGGCCTCTTTGATGGCGGCTTTGAAAGGCGGCAAAAAGATGTTCTCAACTTCACGCGGGGAGGTTTGGGGATCAGTCCGCGACTGTCCCTCCCGGGCGCCCTTGTTGTTGCTGTAGACAGCGTAATGTTTGGCGGTTGATGCGACCGTCAGGTTTTCCTGTAAACCCTTGGCCATCTCCACGCCCAGCCGGGAAGCGAGATATGGGTCCTCGCCATAGACGTCCTCAATGCGTCCCCAGCGCTGGTCGCGGGCGACATCCAGAGTCGGTGCGTAGATGTTTGTGTATCCGAGAGCCCTCGCTTCCTTCGCGGTGATCCGACCAATCTCGCGCACCAGTGCTTTGTTCCAGGTGTGACCCTGGCTCAGCTCCGAGGGGAAACTGGTGGCCGTAGAGAAAGCCACGCCACGGAGTCCTTCATTGGTGAAATCAACAGGAATCCCCAGCCGCGTTTCTTCGATAAAGAAGCGCTGCACTTCGTTCATGGCCCAGACATGTTTCTTCACGTCCCGGGCGTAGACGCTGCTGGCCCCCTGCGCCCAACCGTTCAAGTGTTCATCTATGTTCGCGATGCCGTCTTTCCATACCTGATTTTTCCAGTCGGGTGTCGGGAGCTCGTCCTTCAAAACCCGTGAATAGCCATAAAGAGTGGCTGTCTGGCAGGTCTTTTCGTCGACAGTCATCTGGCTAATCAGGTCGTCCACGCGTTTGTTGACCTCTGCCTTGGGATTCTCATAGACGTCCATCCGGCCATTCTTGTTCAGATCGGTCCACCCATCGTGATAGATATCCTGCTTGCCTGACTTGTTTTGAGCAGGCGTTCCCCAAGGCACAAGGTTTAGCAGGAGCATGACTAGAAGAAGATGTACCGTTCGCATTGATTGGCTCTCACCTTAGCTGTTAAGACGGTCCACTAAACAACACTAAACGTCACGAGAAGAGATTAGTGATCCTGGTGTGTTTGGTGGATCGTTGTCATTGTTTGCGCGATTTTCTGCCGTATCCCAGTTCCGCGCCCCCCGAGATGATATGGTCAACACCGGTAGTGAAAGTCGCCTCGGCGGCTATGAATAAACAGAGCCGGCCGACCTCCTCGATGGTTCCCATCCGGCCCAATAGCTGAGCAGCTTCTCCGTGGATCCGGCATTGGTCCGGATTCGGCGCAGCGTCAATGGCCTCTTGCCACAACGGTGTATACACATTCCCGGGTGATACGGAATTGACTCGAACATCAAACTCGGCTTCATCGATTGCCAGTGCCTTGGTAAACGCCGTGATGGCGCCTTTGGTAGCGACGTAGGTGGTGGCATGAAGTTGACCCATCGCGCCTACCAGGCTCGACATGTTGATGATGTTGCCGCGGGTTTGGCGCAGGTGTGGCAATACGTACTTGCAAGCGGCGAACATACTGACAAGATTCAGTTCCAACAGATCTCGGAACTCCTGAACTGAGAAGTCGTCGATTGGGCGATGAGGCGGATGCCAGCCAGCGTTATTGATTAGGCAGTCAAGCCTTCCATGCCGAGCGGCAGCGTCATCCACCAGTTGCTGGAGTTGCCCCACCCGGGAAACGTCCCACCGAACGAAGTGCGCACTACCTGGGCCCGCCGCGTTAACTTCTTGAGCCAAAGCTTCGCCGGCTGCTTCTGAGCGGGAGCAAAACACCACGGTGGCACCCGCGGCGGCGAAAGCCCGCACGCAGCCTTCACCGATGCCCTTACTCCCGCCGGTGATGATTACAACCTTATTCCCGTAATTCATTTGAAGCCGACGCCTGGTGTGATCTCGTGGATCGTTTTAAGTGTTAGCCCGCTGCCGCTCACCTGCCAGGCACTTCTGCAATCTTTCTCGCGTACTCGTCAAACAGCCCGAGGTAATAGAGCCTGGCCAATTCTTTTTCAAGGCTCTCAAACTGCGCCCGGCGTTCCGGCTCGGCCTGTCTAACTTCCTGCAGGCGTCCTCGTAGCTGCCTGAACACTTTTTCCTTGAGCCAATAACCGTGATCGTAACGCTCGCCAATCGCCGACGCCGACGCCAGCTTGTCTATCTCAGGTGTAGTCAAACCACGCCGCCAAGCCGCGCGGTAAACCGTCAACCCTTCCTGCCACGATTGATTGGCCGCGCGTGCGAAGAGTGCATTTAGGCCTCTCCAGCCTTCTTTGCGAGTATCAACCAGGGGCACGACATCCGGGTGTGGCTGCTTGGGACTACGATAATCAAGGAGGGAAACTCGGAAATCAATCTTCCGATCGCCGTCGTAATCGTATTCAACCGTATCAAGGAATCCGTTGTTATCTATGTCGGTGTACTTAACGACCTCTTCGACGCGCGGCGCCCGGGGTTTTGGCGAAGGGCTTTTCACACCGCCATGAAACTCACCATTTTTGTCGACCGTCCATGCGCCCCATTCCGCGCCGGCCAGGTGCAGCTTCCGATCAAAGACACTCACGTAGAGCTTGCCACCGCCTGAGTTGTCTTCATCGAATTCGCCGCGGTCGCCAAGTGAGTCTGCCTGCGGGTGGCCAGAGACGCCCGGACGTTCTGAAGGCGCGGCCATGTCTTCGCCCGCATAGTTACTGCGAATCCAGCGTTTGGTCGAATAGACGTCAATCTCTTTGGGGCCGCCAAAGCCGTGCATGGGATAGTACATCTCCACTCGTTCCCAGCGGTGATCGTCGTCGTCTTCGTCGAACACGAAGTACAAACTCTTCCACCCAGCCGTGAAGAAAGCGTCGAAACTTTTCTCGTGGGGCATGTACATCAGCTCATCAATGCGCCGCCAGTTATTCCACTGAAAGCACCCGTCAAATTTGGGATTGCCTTTGAGCGCCGGATACTTGTGCACCATCGAGCGATAGGGAATGCCGGGGCCCCCTGCCCCACGGAGCGACATGTCGTAGTCGGTTTCGTTTCCTTTGGTAGAGTCGTTGTCGAGGTCGAAGGTGACGAAGGCTTCGCTGAGGACACCGGATAACTTTGTCAGGTCTTTGTCGAGGGCCGGCACCGGATCGAGCCAGCGCATAGCCATCTCACTGGCGCCGTCGCCGTCATAGTCGAAGAACGCGAAAGGGTTCTCCCAATTGAGTCTGGGGTCCGGCAGCGACTGAGGTGGTCGATGGACTTTGAGAAAGACAGCATTGCCGTTGTAGTCCGGAAGCCAGTCGGACGTTCCCGTGTAGCCCCAGTTGTCGCTGGCAAAATCAAACTTCTCCCAATCGAGCCAGCCTAAAACGCCGTCCTTTTCAACGTCGATAAAGACCATCCAGTGGGCGCCGCTGACATTCCACTTATCGGGTGACCATTCGGGCGACTGGGTTACCCACGCCTGCAGATCCGCTTTACCGTCGCGGTCGTTGTCAGCCCACTTGATGTTCAGATCAAGCGAACTGTCGTAGAGTCCATCGCCGTTTTGATCTACTTGCAGGAGGTCGTTGACCTGATCGCCGCGCGTGTCGGTAGCCAGGAGATCGCCGTTTTCATCCAGCCAGCGCACTCGCTTCCCATTCCACCAGCGCTCGAGGATGTCAGGTTTGCCGTCGTTGTCGATATCGATCCGCACAATCTCGTCAGAAGGCGTGGCCGAGGTAAGGGCCGTCCGCCTTAGTTCTGGTTCAGGAGCCAAACGTAAACTGCGAACGGCCGGTTGGGCCACGGCCGACGTGCAATTTAACAAGGTGGTGACCTGGAGCAGGAAAGTGGGAAACCAGTAAGAGCGGCAGAGCATTTCGTCGCACCTCAAGAAACAGTTTGGCTAATTCAGAGGAATCTAACTAAGGCCTTTACCCGAACAAACGGAATCGATGACTCGATCGGGGGCTTCGTTTACAGTAATCACTGGGGAGGCAGTCTCCTAATACACAGGCGGCGGGAAGGCCTTATAGCATTTAGTTTCAGCGCCTAGCAAGAGACTTGTCGAAACAAAGATTGGTTTAATTGGTAACCAAGAGTTAGCGCTTTTGCGCAGCAAATTGGTTCACATTGGTTGGCTTGGAGCCTGGTGGCCGGAGCTGTTTATTGTTCTTGATGAGAGCTGCCGGAGCGTGTTAAGACGTGCAGACCTGACCAAAGCGGCGTCGAGCCGCCGCACTCCAAATGGTTGAATCGTACGAGGCGTGGTGTGTAGCAAGGAGAGTTTGTGAAGACATTAAGTGCGGTTACTCTCCTGATCCTGTGTTTCTTTCCTGTAGCCTTTGGGCAAGATATTGAGGTTGCTACCACCGTCGCCTTTACCGAAGGCCCTACCGTTGACTCGGCCGGCAACGTCTTCTTTACCGATCAGCCGAATAACCGAATCATGAAACTGGCGGTAGATGGCAAGCTCTCGACTTTTCGCCAACCTGCTAACTTTCCCAACGGACTGGTCTTCGATCCGCAGTGGCGACTTCTGGCTTGCGAGGCCGGCGAGCTTGCCACGGGCACACCGGCGCGGATCACCCGCACGGATTTCAAGACCGGAACCGTTGAAGTGTTGGTCGATAAGTACGAGGGAAAGCACTTCGTTTCGCCAAACGACATTACCTTCGATGGCAAGGGGCGAATTTACTTCAGCGACAAACCGGCGAAGTACACCGGCGAGGGAGGGGTCTACCGAATTGACCTCGACGGCCGTGTGGCGCGTATCCTCGGCCCACCCGAAATCGAAGTCCCTAATGGCCTGATTATTTCCCCTGACGACAAGACGTTTTACTTGATTGAAGCCAACGGCGCTGAAAAGGGTGCCCGAGTGATTCGGGCCTATGACCTTCAACCAGACGGTTCGGTTACCCGCATGAGGATATTCCACAGTTTCTACCCGGGACGTAGCGGAGATGGA
>DATKIS010000210.1:0-4134 GCA_035543975.1 Pyrinomonadaceae bacterium | reverse complement strand
CATGCAGGCCCAGTATATGGCGCTGATGACGCAGGCCGAAGGTCGTTCAGTTATTGAAGAGACAGTTTTTGAAAATCGCTTCATGCATGGTTCGGAGCTGCAACGAATGGGCGCGCGCATTGCCATCGATGGCCACACGGCGGTCGTCAACGGACCGACGACACTTAATGGCGCACCGTTGATAGCCTCTGACCTGCGCGCGTCAGCCTCCCTGGTTCTGGCTGGGTTAGTGGGAAAGGGTGAGACGATGATCGACCGCGTCTATCACATCGACCGCGGGTACGAAAAGATTGAAGCTAAGCTGCGCGCGGTGGGGGCGGATATCGAGCGGATCAGGGAGTCCGTGACGGCTCCGCTGGCGCCGGTTTCTGGCGTAGCTGCTGAAGCGTGAAGCTGAACGTAACGCAAACTGTTAGTTTGCGGTTGGCACGGGAGCATCAACACATAAAACAAACTCAGCTGGTTTGTCAGAGGCAAGCTTTAACTTCGAACCTTTTGGGTTACGGGAGATCGCAAACTAACAGTTTGCTTTACGAGAGAGATTAACCAGATGTCAGAACCCGGCTGCTTATTTTGTCGGATAATCTCGAAAGAGGTTCCCGCCGACTTTGTTTACCAGGACGATCGCTCGGTCGTGTTTCGGGATATCAACGCCCAGGCGCCCACCCACCTATTGGTGATTCCGCTTGAGCACATCGAGTCGCTCGACGAGGCGGGGCAAAAAGACGAAGCCCTGATTGGACACTTGCTGCGCGTCGCTGCGCGAGTGGCAAACGACGCCGGTCTGGGAGAGACCGGCTATCGCACCGTCATCAATAACGGCGCCGGCGTGGGCCAGTCGGTTTTCCATCTTCACGTGCATGTGTTAGGGGGACGGCCAATGAGCTGGCCACCGGGTTAGCAGAAGTGGTTTTGGTAGTTTCCTGATATTTCGTGTGAGTCGTTCATTCCTGAGTAGGAACACGATCCACGAAATTACACGAAGGTTCACGAAAACCGTAGGCTTACTACAGTCGGCAGATCAGCAACTCACGCTCGTAAATAGTCTCTGGCGGCAAGCGGTCGTGCAAATCCAAAAATAGCTCTTCGTGGCCAAGCACTTCTTCCCGCCACGCGGCCCGGTCGAATGCCTGCAACTCTTCAAACTTCTCTCTCGGAAAGTCTAGCCCCTTCCATTCGATGTCTCCGTAGTGTGGCATCCAGCCTATTGGAGTTTCCTTGCCCAGAGCGCGGCCGTGAGCGCGATCTACGACCCATTTCAAGACGCGCATGTTCTCGCTGAATCCCGGCCAGATAAACTTTCCGTCCGCGTCCTTGCGGAACCAGTTCACATGGAAAATCCGAGGCGTCTCGCTAAGCGAACGCTGCATACGGATCCAGTGTCGAAAGTAGTCGCCCATGTGGTAACCGCAGAATGGGAGCATGGCCATCGGGTCGCGCCGCACTTTGCCAATGGTGCCCGCGGCAGCAGCTGTCATCTCCGAACCCATGGTCGCACCGGCGTAAACGCCTGAGCTCCAATTGAAGGATTGATAGACGAGCGGCATCGTGGTGGCGCGACGACCGCCAAAAATAATAGCGTCGATAGGCACGCCGTTGGGGTTTTCCCAATCGGGATCAATCGTCGGACATTGAGATGCCGGCGCCGTGAAACGCGCATTGGGATGCGCAGCTTTGGCCCCAGTCTCTTTGGCGATTTCGGGAGTCCACTCATTCCCCTGCCAATCCAGGCACTCTGCCGGTGGCTCGTCGGTCATGCCTTCCCACCACACGCCACCTTCCGGAGTTAGCGCGACGTTGGTGAAAATTGAGTTTGTGGAGAGAGTGATCATCGCGTTGGGGTTAGTCTTGGCAGACGTTCCTGGGGCGACGCCAAAGAACCCTGCCTCAGGATTAATGGCGCGCAATCGTCCGTTTTCGTCCGGCTTGATCCAGGCGATATCGTCCCCGACTGTCCAAACTTTCCAGCCCTCAAACCCCGGGGGTGGAATCAGCATGGCGAAGTTAGTCTTCCCGCAGGCACTGGGAAAAGCCGCAGTTACATAGGTCTTTTCACCCTGCGGATTCTCGACGCCGACGATCAGCATGTGCTCGGCCATCCAGCCTTCATCGCGCGCGATGTTAGAGGCGATGCGGAGCGCGAAACACTTCTTCCCGAGCAGAGCGTTCCCACCATAACCGGAGCCGTAAGACCAGATTTCCCGGGTCTCGGGAAAGTGGACAATGTATTTCTCTTTGTTGCATGGCCAGGGGACATCAGTTTCGCCGGATGCGAGCGGTGCTCCAACGGAGTGCATACACGGAACCACCCGCTTGTAGTCCTTATCGATCTCTGCATAGATCGGCAAACCGATGCGGGCCATGATGCGCATATTGACTACGACGTAGGGAGAGTCAGTGAGCTGAACCCCGATCTGCGACATTGGCGACCCTACCGGTCCCATGCTGAAGGGCAGCACATACATGGTGCGGCCGCGCATGGAGCCATCGAACAGCTCCTTCAATTTGCGGCGCATCTTGTATGGCTCTTCCCAGTTGTTTGTGGGACCTGCGGCATCTTTCGAAAGTGAACAGATGAAGGTGCGGTCCTCAACGCGGGCGACGTCGCTGGGGTGGGAGCGCGCGTAGTAGCAACCCGGCCAGAGTTCCTCGTTGAGCTTGGTGAAGGTGCCGCCGGCCACCATCAGCTCTTTGAGGAACGCATCTTCCTCCGCCGAACCATCCACCCAATGAATCGCGTCCGGTTTCGTCAGATTGGCCATCTTTTCTACCCAATTGAGCAGATGAGCGTTCTTGCTCAAGGGAACGGACCGATCCTTATTTCCCCCTGATTCGACGTTGTTACCGTCTGTTTGAGTGCGAAATGAAGTCATAAGATCTCCAAATGTTTAGAAAACTAGTGGTGTTTCATCTCAGAACTGATTAGGCATCCTCGGGGATCCGGCGTTGATGAGCCAACTCCCGAAGTGCAACTG
This sequence comes from Pyrinomonadaceae bacterium, assembly GCA_035543975.1. Taxonomy (GTDB): domain Bacteria; phylum Acidobacteriota; class Blastocatellia; order Pyrinomonadales; family Pyrinomonadaceae; genus PSRF01. The sequence continues at coordinate 1,159 of DATKIS010000210.1, read as the reverse complement.
AAAAATCGCGGGCCGCGCGCTCGACGCGATCGGCTATGGCATCAAGTGAATCGGCCTCGGTAGTTGCGCGAACCGAGACTACTGCAAGAGCCTCCTCAACGAGCTCGACGAGCCGGGTCGCCTCGGTTTCGGTTTCCTTTTCGCCCCGGCTCCATAGGCGGACTGAACGTTCTGGTTCCATGATTGAAAATTACTACCCCTATTGATTGGATTAGATAACTACGTCTTACATCACGGAGGCCACTCGAAGCAAGAGCAGACAACCGCGGGTTCGGAGCAAGACGTTCCACGAAATCTGACGAAAGGACGCCTTTGCCTTTCCTAAACCCATCTGTTAATAGGTCTGGGGTAATGAGCTCCATACCCGGCCGAGAGTCGTTCACAGCAAAGGAGTGGCGGTTAATCCAATCGCTGCAAACGCCCGCCCAGGTGCAACGGTTCTTTACTTCCATGCCTTACAACTGGGAGCCGGACGGGGCGACCCTGCGTTCTTTCCGTGAGGTCCTGAAACGCCACGAGGCCCACTGTCTGGAAGCTGCCATAGGCGCAGCCGTAATCCTTGAACAGCATGGCTATCCGCCGCTCCTGATGGATATCGAGTCGAAGGATTTGCTCGACCACGTGGTTTTCGTTTTCCAGGAGCGCGGGCGGTGGGGCGCGATTGGCCGTTCGCGTGACATAGGACTCCATGGACGGAAGCCCCTTTACCGATCACTGCGGGATCTGACCTGGAGCTATTTCGATCCTTACGTGGATTTTTCAGGACGTATCAAAGGCTACGGCGTAACCAGCCTCTACGAATTAGGGAACTACAACTGGCGGTTTTCGGCGAGAAAGATGTCGAAAATTGAGGACCATCTCCGCGAACTGCCTCATCGGGCGCTGCGGTCTTCAGACCGGCGCTACGAAAAGCTGCTGGCGCGTTACCAGAAATACAAGAAGCGCTATCCGGATCGGTCGCCATCTTATTACGAGAACCGGCGCGAATGGATGCTTTGATGACGTGAGTTGTCGCTGCTAGGGGATGAAGCGTTTGGATTTTCCATATGTCATTTGCCATATTTGCCATTTCTCATTTGCCATCGCCTGAAGGCTGGGACTTAGGCAGTCTGAACCATCCAACCCGATAACAGAACCCAGCACGGTAGCGCGGGACCAT
>DATKIS010000209.1:0-2096 GCA_035543975.1 Pyrinomonadaceae bacterium | reverse complement strand
AGCTCGCAATGCGCACTTGATTTGTTCTGTGTGCCCTAATTGAAGCTAACTTGCTCGTCTTCTTTTGAACTTTCTCGAATTGTTCCGTCCGGAAAGACCGACCTCCGTCAAACCGTCTCTCGCTGAGAGCCAAGGATCATTTCCACGCCATTCGCAACTTTAGTTCGTTTACGATGCTGGCGTAACCCGGATAGATAACTGACGGCAAAACGTCGAATTTTGCAAGGAGATGCAGCACGTTGAGAGCTTCCGAGGCGGGCACAGTAAATTTTCTAAGTCTGCAATTAATTACGAGCCACTCGGATTCGTATTGGTCGGGATCAGTGACGTGCGTTTCGCTTTCTTCGAGCATTCGTTCCATTGACATGAAGGGTGGTTCGCGCTCTTCCAAGTAAATCGGATTGAGCAAGGTAAACGCTCCTTGTTGAGCCCGAAGGTTCGCGTTAGTCGCGCTCGGTGCTGTCACAACGCGAAGGCGATCCGTACCCCGTGAAACGTCATCGTGCTTTCCAAACAGCGGAAAGTAGAAAGCCCATACAACAAGAGATCCGGATAACGAATTTTTCAAGGCGTCTTCAGCCGCGAAGAAAGCTGCCGTAAAGGACCTCCGCGTCCAATCCAAGAGTCGGGTCGGAACCCCATAGTGTTGAGCGAGTGCGGCAAGGGACAACAGGTGGGCCGAAGTTCCCCAACCCTCACTGTCGTAAGTAATGAATCGGTCACCGCGTGGGGAGCGGAGTGTCTCTAAGCGAGATCTTAACTCTTGTGAGTCATCAGGTAGGATTAGTCCTCGCCTATCAGCTACTTCAAAGAAATCAATCAATACATCCCGCTCTGCGCGCAATCGCTCGTCATAGTCCTGAATGTCTCGTTGAGTTAGAGCCGCCAACTTGCCGTCGTCGCGCAGGGCCGAAGGAACCAAAGGCCAGTCAGAACCTTGGCCACGAAAAAGCCAAGTCTCGCCAAGTCCCAAATCTTTGAAAAAAGGGCCAAGCGGTGACAGCGACTCCAGAAACTCCTTGGCGGAAGCACAGTTTACTTGAGTCTGGATAACGTGGCTCATTCAGTATTAAGACAGGACGCGGGGCCTTCCCGAAGGCACCCAAATGATTTGCGAAGGAACTAGTCAACGGCTAAGTGCGCGGATGACGCGGCCCGTAGAAAAGCAGTGGAATTCTGAAATTGAACGTTGTTAGAAAAGATTAGAATCTCATTGCCCGTTTGATTCGAGGTCCACCGCGCCAGACTGTGCCGAACTTTCTCATTCTCCGAGTAGAGGCTCAGGATGAATTCCTGATCGTCATAGGATACCATCCAGCGCTTCTCCAGCTTTTGAACATGCCGCGATAACCTTTTGTGGTCGCTGGCCATGTAATGATTCATATAAAGTTCTGAAGCCTTGTGAAAATACGGCGGATCGAGATAGATGAATAAGTTCCCTTTTCGTCTATCTAGTCGATCTATAAATGAAATGCCGTCGAGATTGGAGAGCCGAATTCGATGTTTCACGCCCGCAATCCTGCGTATTTTTGCCACACTTTCATCCCGGTAAAATCTCGCGTCAATGTTGTACTTGCTCCGCTGGGCCAAGCCACCAATCATCCCGCCTTTGATAACCCCGGATACGTTGGTCCTATTGAGAAAAAAGGTTGCCTTCGCCAGATCAAGTTGAGAAAAGTCGTCGGGGTTTGAGTGTATTTTCTTGTAATACCGCCAGGTTCGAATGGTGAGATCGACTTCCATGATCCACTCACAAAGCTCTTCGGTGTGGTCCAGGACAGCTACCCAAAAGGCATATATAGATTGGTCGAGATCGTTGAGATAAATCTTATCGACGTACTCATCAAATAACAGCTTCAGCGCTAACCCCGATCCTCCTGCATATGGCTCGGCATAGCTGAATCCAATCATCCCATTCTCGTAGAAGAGCCTTGAAACGAACGGGAATATGCGACTCTTGCCTCCCGGATACCTTAGGGGGGATGGGAATTCTGCCATGTCAGTTGGGCTTGCCGTGCGTCCTGGTTAAGATCGCACCTAGTATCAGCGATACCGCTAACGTTTGATCGAAATTCAATGCGACTTTGTAACTATGT
>DATKIS010000208.1:0-5328 GCA_035543975.1 Pyrinomonadaceae bacterium | reverse complement strand
ACAAGCGACGGTCAGTCAAAACAAAACGAACCTTCGCAGATCGTCTGCTCGAGCTTCCTTCGATCACTTGGCGCTTCGCGTTCCCGCAATCCTTCTGGTAACACGGAAACCTCCGCCGGCTTCCCGACGGCTGCCATCGCTTGCACCTGGAATCCTTCGGGTATGTTCAGCGCCGACCTGGCCCGGTCGTAATCAAATCCTTGCATGCCGTGAACCACCAAACCTTTGAGCCAACTCTGGAGCGCCAGATTTTCCCAGGCGGCACCGGTGTCAAAGGAATGAGTGATTGAAGGTTCCCCATTCATGTCCATCGTGGTCTTGGAGATAAAGAGCAGCAAGGCCCCGGCATGCTGCGCCCACGACTGGTTAAACTCCACCATCAAATCGAAAAACGTTTGCCAGTGTTCGGTGTCGCGTCGTGCATAAAGGATGCGCCACGGCTGATTGTTGTAGGACGACGGCGCCCAACGGGCAGCCTCGAACAGCACCATTAGCTCTTCCGGTGAGACTGGTTCGCCGGTCATAGCCCGCGGCGACCAGCGGTCCAGAAACAGCTGGTCGACTGGGTAATCTGCTTTCCGTTTTTCACTTCCTTTGATCATGGCTTGTTCTCCCGGTGGATCGTAGTTAGTTGTCCTTGAAATCGTCATCACCGCGGCCGAGGCCGACAGGTGCATAGAGTACAACCTTCAGGTTGGTGCTTCGCAACCACGCAAGCCAGCTTCCTCCCAACCACGCAAGCTAAAGCTTGATACTCTATACACCTGATACCATCACTTCATTGTCATGATGGCTGCAAACGTCTCGATGCCATCCCAGAGATTTCCCAGCCGCAGGTTCTCGTTCTCGGCATGCTGATTATTGTCGTAGTTGGCTATCGGGACGGTCATGGTCACCGTGGTTAGGTTGTCAGTGATAATCGAAAGCGGCAGGCTGCCTCCCGCCGTCGGCAGCCTGACAATTGGTTGTGCGGAAGTCGATTGGACGGCGGCGACTACCCCCAGCGAGATGGGCAGATCCATCCGGGTACGCTCGGCGTTGTAGCCGCCGGCTCGCTGGGTCACTTTAGCAATCAATGGATGACTTTGCCGCTCGGCGTCGGTAGGCTCTCGATCGATTACGTAGAAGCCTTCTTTCCGAACATGATCGATGAGTCGCTGAACCTGTTGGCGGTGGTCGATGCTTTTGACCAGGCGCAAGTCGAGCACGGCGGTGGCGGTGGTGGGGATAACATTGCGAGCGAGAGCGCCAACGTCGCCGCTGCTGATACCGTTAATGTTCAGCGATGGCTGATTGATCAATTCAAGCAGGCTTTTTCCCGGACTCTCAGTGCGTGCCAGTCCCAGCTGAGATCGCAGGGTGTCGTCGTATTCAGGAGCTTCCGCGATGGCCCGGCGCTCAGCTTCCCCGAGCGGATCGACGTTGTCATACCAGCCGGCGATTTTCACCCGCCCCGATTCATCCTTCATGGACGACAGGAGCTTCGCCAGGATGAGTGCGGGGTTGGGCGCCCAGTTTCCGTAGTGACCACTGTGCAGAGGCCGTTTGGCTCCGTAGACGGTGAGGTCAACATTGGTGTCGCCGCGGACACCAAAGACCACCTGCTTGCGACCGGACTGGTGGACCGGCCCATCGCAGATGATCCAGGCATCGCTTTGCAGTAGTTGTTTGTTTTGCCGGAGGATTTCCCCCAGGTGCGGGGATCCGGCCTCTTCTTCGCCCTCAAAGAAAAACTTGAGATTCGCGGTGGGCTTCATGCCCAAGGCAATCATCGCGTCGAAAGCGCTTAGGATCGCCATCACCCCGGCTTTATCATCCGAGGCCGAACGACCATAAAGGCGCCACTCCGGATTAATCATCTCACCGACTTTGGGATTGGGTAGATCTTTTCCGCCCGCCTCCAACGCCGCACTGCGCAACACGGGTTGCCATGGCAAACTCCCGGTCCACTGCCGCGGGTCTGTCGGCTGGCCGTCGTAATGGGCGTAGAGGATGAGCGTGCGCGTGGCGCCGGGCGTCTTCCATTCACCATAGACAACCGGAGGCATAGCAGGATCTGCGGTTTCCAGCAAGCGAGGCGCGAGCTTGCGCCGCTGCATCATCGTCAGGATCGCGGCGGCATTCCGGCGAATGTTTTCGCGATCGCCGGCGACGTTGGGAATCGCGAGCAGGTCAAGGAACTCCTTGAGGATCTCGTGCTCGTGGGCACGGCGATATTCCCGCACCGAGCCATCAGCGAATGCAAACGACTGCACAAGCAGGAGCGTTAGCATCGCGGTTAATGGCTTTTGAATGATGGTCATAACTTTGACGGCATGTTGTCTCTTACTAGTGTCAGCGGTGCGGCATGTACATTTCGCTCCTACCGAGCGAGGATTTGAATAAAACTGCTGAAGCTATAAACATTTCGTGCCTAGCGGCACGAGGAGGTTGCGTGACGAACCGAGGATTCACTTCAGTGCTTGATCGATCTAAGCGGCGACGTGTGGGTGGATGGTGTTCAGGTCTTCTGACTCGGATTGCTGAGTGTGATACAAGTCCCAGCGCAGTTGCAGATTCATCCAGAAGTCTGCGGACATGCCAAAATACTTTGCCAAACGCAGGGCGATGCTGGGGGTGACGCTCTGGTGGTCGGTGATAATTTCGTTGATACATTGAGCGGGTACGTGAATGAACTCCGCCAGTTCACTTTCCTTAATCCCCATTGGTGTCAGGAATTCTTCTACGAGCATTTCGCCGGGATGTGTTGGCGGTCGATGTGTGGGAACACGAATCATAGTTCTATCTCAACTCACTCAGTGGTAATCAACGATTTCAGCTTGCTCGGGACCAGTCTCCGTCCAGGTGAAGCAGATTCTATACTGGTCATTGATGCGAATGCTATGTTGACCTCCCCGGTTTCCAGATAAGGATTCCAGCTGGTTGCCCGGCGGAATTCTTAATTCATTCAAACCAATGACCGAGTCCAACTGATCAAGCTTTCTCCCTGCCACCTTCCACAATGATTGCGGACACGTTTTCCGAGCCGCTTTAGTGTTCTCTCCGTCGAAAATGTCCTCTGTGCCCTCGTCTCTGAAGGACAAAATCATAGCGGCATGATAGCACGAATACTCACGCCTGTTTGAAGCAAGGCCCTCAAGTTCAAGCGGGCGGCGGCCGATGTTCTGATCACGCATCAGGACGATCCATTTCTTCTCGCCCACGACCGCCAGCCATTCGGTGTCAGGAGTATTGTGCCTGAATCTCGCTTGATGCGGCTCGACTTTTAGGCCAGCATTGCGTAGCTCTTCGAGAACCAGTGTGCCGCCGAAAGAACGTTCCAGGAAGAATGTGGTTCGCTTAAGCTGCTTTTCGCTGAGCGTGCTCGTATTCGATCGCTTTTTCGATTTCTGACGCTTCGCACCCATAGTCTTTGGCCAGCTCACGAACAGTTTCGCCGGCGCTGTATCGATCGCCTATCACAGCGGTAGGGACACCGACTCCTACCAATATTGGCTTGCCGAAAGAAATGCGCGGATCGATTAGAACCAGCTTTGGTTGTTCTTCGACTTCTGCGGGGTGACGATTTATGTAGGGATAAAGACGAGCGGCAGCTCCTTGCGGGTCGCGTTCAACCCGCTCCAAGTAAGCGCTGATGATGTCCTTCATCTCAATCTGGCCCTGCTTGGTTGCGTTGACGAGAAGTCCGCTTTGCTCAACGAGCAGATCAATTCCTTTAAGTTGAAACCAGTAATCAGCGAGTGGATGCGTCGAATTTGAGTGGTGTCGTAAATAACTCACCGCACTCCGGACACTCTTAAGTGGGATATTATGCCGGTAACGAATTGCGTCGAGAATGACAGACTCCGCGATACCGTATGTTGGTATTTCACGGGGATCGCGCCCACCATAAATGTCGATTTTACGCTTCCCGGTCACAATATGAATACCTCTGCACCGCTTATACTGTAATCGTCCAGCTTGAATCAAGGAAGCCCCCGCACCTTACTTCAGCGCTTGATCCAAAGCCGACGAATCATCCAGCAGAATCCACTCCACAATCGAAAGCGGGAGGCTGCCATTCTTGATCAGCTCGTCGTGAAACTGGCCCAGGCGAAAGTTTGCACCCTGCTTGTCGTGATACTTTCCGAGCAGCCGCATTATCTGCCACTTGCCAACCATGTAGGTAATCTTCTGCGTCGGACTTGCGGCGGCGCCGGCAGCTTCTCCAGTAGCCGACTCACGATCCAGGCCGCCCGCTTCCATGAAGTAGTTCACTGCTTGATCAAACGTCCACTTGCCGGTATGCAGATTCACGTCGACACCGATACGCGCGGCGCGATAGCGCGAGAGCCTGAGGATCTGGCCCTGGCCCGGCGAATTGACTGGATAAAGCCCGGTCCGCATCAGCATCTCTTCGCCGTAAAGGGCCCAGCCTTCAACGAAGATCCCGTCGCCATGCTGGCGCCTGATCTCATTTGGCAGATGGTTGGCGATTGAAAGCTGGAGGAAGTGGCCGGGTATTCCTTCGTGGCCCAGGATTGGCCGTGGGTCTTCGATCGCGGCGCGAATGTAGAAGTTCTTACTCTGCGGATTGTAAGTCGGAATGAAATAGAATCCGCTGTCGTCTTTGTCGTAAAGACCGGGAGGGTTCATGAAGCCGCCGGGACTGGTTGGCTTGAAGGCTTCGGGTAGCTGGCGAATCTCAAAACGGCCAAGGTAGGCGGGCATGGTGACCAGCCGATTGGTCTTCAGGAAATCTATCATCTCAGCCTGCCGGCTCTCGTAAGCTTTCAAAAACGCCTGCTGGTCAGCCGGGATGTTCTTACTGCGCGCCGGATTCGGATCGGCCAGCGATGGATCCGGCAAGAGTGACTCGAGCGCACGATAGCGCGCGAGTTCGGCCTGGCCCAACATCTCAACCTGCTTGCCGTCGATGGGCAGCAGGTAGATGTTTTTGAGGATGTAGTTGTAATGTTCCTCGCCCATTGGCTTGAAGGGGACCATGCCAGGCAGCCGCTTCTCCAGCCAGTCGGCAAATCCGTGGATTGAAACGATGGCAGCGTCGCGGGCTTTCACCAGATCGCTTTTCTCCGCCGGACTTAAATCCTTCGCCAGGGTCATCAAACTGTCGTTGAACAAGCTGTCGATCGAGCGGGCTGAGTCGATGGCCAGCTGAGCATAGAGCCTGACGGGTTTACTCAAATTTCCTTTTCCCTGTTCGATCAAGAAAGGCATCTGCCTCAGGCGAGCCGTGGCTGCGATCGCTCGCGTGCGGGGCGCATCGTATTCCTTCTTCAGGAGGGAGAAGATTCCATTGCTGCATTCGTTGACGTAGGTTTGCGGATC
>DATKIS010000207.1:0-5785 GCA_035543975.1 Pyrinomonadaceae bacterium | reverse complement strand
GTTCGGATACCTGATCTCTAGGACGAAAGCGGCGTCAAGCCGCCGCACTCCAAAGGACAAAGTGTGTCGGACAACCTTACCCTAGCAGCTGCTCCACCACGCCATAGCTCGCCTCCAAAGCTTCGCCGAGCTTCTCTGGCTGGCTGCCGCCGCCCTCGGCCATGTCAGGTTTGCCGCCGCCCTTGCCGCCGACAATTGGCGCCAGCTCCTTGATTACTTTTCCAGCCGGCACTCTGCCAGTCAGATCGGATGAAGTGCGAACAATGAGCGAGACTTTTCCTTCACTGCTGCGGCCCAACACGACCACTCCGGATTTGATGCGCGCGAGTAATGTGTCGGAGAGTTGACGCATGCCGGCTGAATCGAGTCCGCTGGCTTCGCGCGCTACCACCTGCACCCCGGCCACCTCGCGAGACTCGTCGCCGTTGGCTGACGACGAACCGATAGCGCCGCTGGCAATTTTCATCCGCAGCTCATCGGCTTCGCGACGCGCCTTTTTGAGTTCATCCTGAAGTCTCTCGACCTGGGCCGGAAGGTCTATTCGCGACGTGCGCAAACTGCCAGCGAGCCTGTCCAGAAGCGTCTCGGCCACGCGAAAACGCTGGAACGCATCGATGCCGGTCACCGCCCTGATCCGGCGCACGCCGGAAGCGATCGACTCGTCACTGGTGATCTTGAATAACCCAATATCGCCAGTGGCGCGTACGTGGGTCCCGCCGCAGAGTTCTTTCGAGAAAATCTCTTCAGCACCCTTGATGGAAAGCACTCGTACCTTCTCACCATACTTCTCGCCAAACAGGGCCATGGCGCCCGAGCGCATGGCGTCCTCGACGGCCATTTCATCCGTTTGCACCGGCTCATTACGCAGGATGTGGTAATTCACCAGACGCTCAATTTCTTCAATCTCGTCAGCAGTGAGCGGCTGATAGTGGGTGAAGTCGAAACGCAGATATGCCGGCGCCACTATTGAGCCAGCCTGCTTAACGTGTGTACCCAGGACTTCACGCAACGCCGCATGCATCAGGTGAGTCGCCGTGTGATTGCGTCGCGTCGCATCGCGCTTCTCGACGTCGACTTCGGCCGAAACCGTATCGCCAACTTTCAGCGATCCTTTTTCTATTTTGACCTTGTGGACAATCAACCCCTGTGCCGGCGAATAGGTATCGAGCACGGCGGCAGCGAAATCACTGCCGAGTGCCGCAGCGAGGTCCGTACCACCCGCGGTAGCGGGTGGGTTGCTTAGTCGACCCACATCCCCAACCTGTCCGCCGCTTTCCGCATAAAACGGCGTTTGATCGAGGACAGCCTCGCCTTCCTCACCTTCCTCGAGTATTTGGACTTCAACGTCTTGCTTGACTAGCGAAACGATTCTTGAATTCTCAGTTGAGGTAGATTCATAGCCTTTAAAGGCAGACGGGCCTAAACCCGTTGCAACGCCGGCGTACACAGTGCTGGTTTTACTTTTGGCAGCTTTTTCGCTTGTCCCGGATTGCTGCAGGTCCTGCAATGCAGCATCGAAGGCTTGGTTAAACTCTTCTTCGTCGAGCGAGAATCCACGTCCTTCAAGGCCTACTCGAATCAAATCTCTCGGCGTCCCAAACGTGTCATAGAGTTGAGCCAACTGTTTGTAGTCTGGCCTGCCAGTCCCAGTCGCAGAAAAAAGCTCCTCAAGCTTATTCAAGCCAACCGTCATAGTTGCCCCAAAACGCTCTTCCTCCAAACGCACCATCTTCTCGATGAAATCTCGTTGGCTTTCGAGTTCCGGGTACGCATCCTTCATCTGGTCGACGACGAAGTTGGCGACTTTATAAAAGAACGACTCATCGAGCCCGAGCGTGTGCCGACCCTGGTAAATCGCCCGGCGCATGATCTTCCGGATTACGTAGTTGCGACCCTCGTTACCCGGCAGGATTCCGTCTGCTATCGCAAGAGCGGTTGCCCGCGCGTGGTCGGCAATGACCCGCATCGCAAAGCCTACCTGCGTTTCAGCCTCATACTTCCGCCCGCAAAGCTCGGCGATAAACTCAACAATGTCCTTAAGGAAATCAGTTTCGTAGTTTGTCTTCACGCCTTGCAGGACTGTCGTGATCCGTTCGAGTCCCATCCCGGTGTCAACTGAGGGTGCGGGCAGCGGCGTCAGCATGTATTTGCCAGGTTCAGCTTCGCTGCGAACAAACTGCATGAAGACCAGGTTCCAAATCTCGGTGATAGTATCGCCTGGCCCATTGACGTTCGCGGCGTTGTTCTCGGCGTCCGTCGGATCAGGACCCATGTAGTAATGAATCTCGCTGCATGGGCCGCACGGTCCGGTCTCGCCCATCTGCCAGAAGTTGTCCTTGCGTCCAAAGCGCAGGATTCGCTCTGCCGGGGCGCCCACCTGCTCCCAGAAGCGTTCGGCGTCTTCGTCCGGCCCTACTTCGTCGTCACCTTCAAATACCGAAAACCACATGCGGGCCGGGTCAAGCTTGTACTCATTGACCAGCAAGTCCCAGGCGAATTTGATGGCGTCTTCTTTGAAGTAATCGCCAAATGAAAAATTCCCGAGCATCTCAAAAAACGTTTGATGCCGGGCCGTCTTGCCGACTTCGTCCAGGTCGTTGTGTTTGCCGCCGGCGCGCAGGCATTTCTGCGATGAACAGGCGCGCACATACTCGCGTTTCTCCACGCCGAGGAAGACATCTTTGAACTGGTTCATGCCCGCGTTGGTGAATAGCAACGTCGGATCGTCGGCCGGCAACAAGGGTGAGGAGCGCACGCGCGTGTGCCCGTTTCGCTCGAAATACCTCAGAAAAGTCTCTCTAATTTCGTTTCCAGTCATAATTAGTAAGCAGTAAGCAGTAAGCAGTAAGCAGTAAGCAGTAGGCAGCCGAAAACTTTTCACTACCTGATACCGAGCTACTGGCGAAGTCGGAGTTTAGCATGCGGGATCAGGCTGGCTGAAATTGCGTCGCCAGACGGCCGTTCGGCGGAGCCCGGGGCAGAGGGCCCCGACCGTTAGGGAGAACTCCGTCAGGTTAGGCGGAACTTCTAACCAGTCTCACTTAGGATGGGTTGGTGCCTCAACTTGTATGACTGCGAATATTGAAAGCACTTCCTCACGGTCTCGTTACTCCAACAGTTGCCTGCTTCAGAGCGAGCGATGCGGCTATTCAGTCTCATCCAAATTGGCCCTGGTAGCAGCCCGGACTTTGTCGCCCACCAGCTCAAAGGGAAAACCCTGACGCAGCAGGTGATCGAAGAGGCTCTTGGCTTCGGCGCGAGTTTTTGGCCAGCCGCGAAGGCGGACTCGTTTAGCGATAGCCAAGTCCAGTAAGTCCTCCTCCGGGGTTTCGGCGTAAACCTGATCAAGCGCCTCATTTGCCACGGCCCGATCGACCTTCTTCATGGCCAGGCTTTGTTCCAGTCGTCTTCGCCCCACCGGGCTTTGACGCACTTTTGACGACGCATAGCTGACGGCGTAGCGTTCGTCGTCGAGATAGCCGTAGTCGCGCAGCCGCGCAATCACAATTTCCACCACGGCCTGATCCGAACACCGTTCCAGCAGCCGTTCGCGTAGTTCGGCTATCGAACGGGCTTTGGCTGCTAACAGTTTTCCGGCGCGCTGAAAGGTGCGGGCCCGCAACTGCTCAGGAGTCAGGCGGGCAGCGCTTGAATCGTCGGCAGCAGTTTTGGGTTTTCGGCGTTGACGCATATCAGACGAATGTTTACCACAGTGCACTTAAGGATGCGATCCAGAAAACCCCGCCAGGTGTTTCGTGCTGTTTCGTGTTGTTTTAGTGGATCGTATCCGGCCCCCTGAATCGCCAATCCTCAGTCAACAATCTATGATGGCTTTATGGATGGAGTTTTGGTTATCGACAAGCCCGCAGGGTTAACTTCGCACGATGTAGTAAATCGAGTAAGGCATTTGCTTCATGTGCGCCGCGTGGGCCACACGGGAACGCTAGACCCTTTTGCCACGGGCTTGATGGTTATACTGGTCGGCCGCGCCACTCGTTTGGCCCAGTTCCTCAGTGGTTTGGAAAAAGAGTATGAGGCTAAAATTCGCCTCGGCTACGCTACCGACACTGGCGACGGCACCGGCACGCGGATCCCCGAGCCTCTCGATGTCGTCGCCGCAAAGGGACCATGGAGCAGGGATCAGATCGAAGCGGCCCTCGAGAGTCTGCGAGGCGAGATCGACCAGGTGCCGCCAATGTATTCGGCGAAGAAACAAGCGGGCAAGAAGCTCTATGAACTCGCTCGGAAGGGGCTGGAGGTGGAAAGACCGCCGGTACGAGTTTGTATTTATGCCTTTGAACCACTTAGACCAATGGACGAGTTACTAAAGGACAACCTGGATGGCACCTTTGACTTTGAAGTTAGAGTCGCGTGCTCGGCCGGCACCTACGTTCGAACGCTGGCCGAGGATTTCGGCAAGAGACTAAACGTCGGCGCGCACCTGACCGAATTGCGCCGCACCCAGGTGGGCGATTTCTCGATTTCGGTGGCTAAGACATTGGAGCAGGTGAAGACCAGTTTGACGGAAGAGGCGCTGGGTACGATTCTTTCGGATCCGGATGCGGCTTTATCGCGACTGTCTTTTGTAGACTTGGATGCGGATGACATTGCTCGCGTGAAACATGGTTTGGACGTTCGCGCCAAAGGAGTAAATTGGGGAGCAACGTGGGCCTCCGCCTGGGCCGATGGAGAACGCGTGAGACTGCGCGATGTCGATGGGAACCTGCTGGCGGTGGCTGAATTCCGCGCGGCAGACGAGTCGTTGCATCCGAGCGTTGTGATCCCAGCTGAACCCTCATGAAAAAACGTTATTGGCTGGCGGGCATTTCTGCGGTGGCTGCGTCCGGAGTGGCGGCGAAGTTACTGTTGCGTCCTCGTGACGTGGAATGGGAGAAAAACCGCGAGATCATCTTTCACGCCGACCGCTCCCGTTTTATTCAAGTCGACGGGGTGCCGGTGCACTATCAGGAGGCGGGTGAGAGCGACTCGCCGCCGATGATTGTGATCCACGGCTTTGCTTCATCTAATCTTGTTTGGAGCAAAGTGTTGTTGCCGCTAGCTGACGCCGGCTACCGGGTGCTTGCTCCGGACCTGCTCGGATTTGGTTATTCAGGGAAACCCCGCCATCTCGATTACACCATCACTTCCCAGGCGACCATGATTGTGGGTTTCATGAGGCAACTGGGTATCGACCGCGCCATGTTAGTCGGCAGCTCCTATGGCGGCGCAGTTGCAGCGACGATTGCGTTGGATAATCCCGATCGGGTTGAGAAGTTGATCCTGGTCGGCGCCGTCACCAACAACCGGCCGACGCGATATATGCTGATGCGTCTGTTTGGTTCACCGATTATCGGCGACATTCTTTCGCCGCTGTTGGCCAGCTCGCGTACCTTGCTGCGGCGAAGGATGAAGAAGGTTTACGACCGGCATGAATGGGTGCTGGATGAAAGAAGAGTCCAGGCCAGGCATCTGCCGCTCAGGACGAGGGGCACCCACCGGGCGATCATACGCACGGTTCGTCGTTGGGACGCCGACCGAATTTCGCGGGACGCGCATCTGATTTCGCAGCCGACGATGGTGATGTGGGGCGAAAATGATCGTGAAGTGCCGTTGCGGGATGGCGAGAAGATTCACGGGGAGATTCCGCATTCTCGGTTCATAGTCTTTCGCGAGTGTGGTCACATCCCTCACGAAGAGTATCCGGAACTGTTTACGGAAGTCGTCACCGAGTTCTTGGCGAAGAAAAGTGATGAGGAATTATGAGTAATGAGTAATGAGTAATGAG
>DATKIS010000206.1:0-4434 GCA_035543975.1 Pyrinomonadaceae bacterium | reverse complement strand
TCACATGTTGCACTCAGCGAAGCTGACAATTCATGCGCCGTCAGTCATCCGGTTGACCGAGTATATTCACATCCCCTTCGAGCGGCGTTCGCTTTCCCGCAAGAATATTCTGCTGCGGGATCATTCGACCTGTCAGTATTGCGGTAAGCAGTATGCGCCCTCGGAATTGACCTTGGATCATGTGCTGCCTCGTTCACGCGGTGGTGAGTCGGCGTGGGACAATCTGGTGGCCTGCTGCAAGAAGTGTAACCACCGAAAAGGCAGTCGGACTCCCGATGAATCGGGAATGCATTTGCTGAGACGGCCGCGTGGTTTTTCCCTGCATGTGAATCGCCAAATCATGCGCTACCTGGGCCGGGCCGACGAGACGTGGAGGAAATATCTCTTCTACGAATCAAACAATGGCGAGTAACGGATCCACTCCGCCGGATCACTTTTCACGAAAGAGGTAATTATGAGTAACACTGTGTTGGCAATAGCTAATTTGGGGCCTACCGAGCTCCTGATCATTGCTGCCGTAATCTTTCTGCTTTTCGGGGCTACTCGACTGCCGCAACTGGCTAAATCGCTGGGTCAGAGCAAACGCGCCTTCAAGGAAGGTTTGGATGAAGGCGAAAGAGAATCCCAAAAGAAGGTAGAAGATAAGTAACCTCTACTTATCGATGTGACGCGCCCGCTTAACCTCATTGGGTCAGCGCCTTCTTTCCGATTACAGCAGTCGCTTTCACCGAAAGCGCAAACTCTGCCTCATTTCTCTCTTCGTTTATCAGTCGCCCAATCTCCTGGACCACCTGTGCGAAGGCAGATTCCGGCAACGTTCCCAGCCAGAGTGGCATGAGGAAGTCACCGATAAGCGGGGAATCGAGAAACTTTTCTCCTGATTCATAGTCAAATTCCTCGAACCTGGTCAAACTCTCCACATCATCCAGGCCAGATTGTTCGGCCATCTCTTCAACTGCAGAAACCGAAGGCAGGGTCGAAATCAATTGCTCAACATCGGCCTCATGATCAAGCAGGCCACAGTTGTGCAACGCCTCCCAGTAGATCGAAAAAAACTCACCAAAGCTGGAGAACGTTGGCAGTGCCAGGGCGACGGTTGCACCAGGTGCAGCTACCCTGGCCATCTCAGCCATGATCGCTGGAATGCGATGTGTTTCGACGAGCGATCCATCGCCAACTACGAGGTTAAAGGTGCGGTCAGGCAGGGCGATGCGGTCCAGAGTTCCCTGTCGAAAATCGGTCGCATCTTTTAGCACGGTAGCCTTAGCACGAGCTATTTCGAGCGATTCTGCGTTCTCATCAATGCAGACAAAAGTCAGCTTGTCTCCCGCTTGCTCCCGAAGAGCTATGGCGTGCCCACCCGTGCCCGATGCCAGATAAAGTGCCCGGCCTTCTTTGGGCAAATTGATTTGTGCGTCAATCAACTCGCCAAAGCGTTCACCCCAGTCTGCCGCCACGAACAGCTCGTGTAGATAGGCAAGCTCCTTGTTCGTTTTCCGTCTAGTCATAGTCTTAATATCTGTCTGGGAAACTCAACAGAGATTTTCCATTTCTCGTTTGACAGTTCTCATCTGTTATCGCCGGAAGCTATATCCGCCAAACACTGGCGTCCTTGTAAAAGCTCTATATCGACCAAGCGCCGAATCGATGACAAATTTGAACTGTCAAATGATATATGGAAAATCTTCACTCCTCCTTTCCCTCCTCAAAATATTTGTGCCCTCGCAACGACTCAGGCAGGCACTCCATCTCATCCTTCGCCGCCGGATCGCTGTGCACGTAACGATATCCTTCGCCATAGCCCACATGCTTCATCAAGGGAGTGACTGCGTTGCGCAGATGCAGCGGTACGGGTTCCCGTGCGGTCTCGGCGGCGTCTGCCTGCGCCCGATGGTAAGCATTCTTGATGGCGTTTGACTTGGGAGCTCGCGCCAGATAGATCGTGGCCTGCGACAGCGGAAACAGTCCTTCGGGCAGTCCGATTAGTTTCACTATGTCAGCGGCAGCTGCCGCCTGAACCATCGCCTGCGGGTCAGCCAGGCCGATGTCTTCCGAGGCGAGAATGCAAAGTCGCCGGGCGATGAAAATGGGGTCAGCCCCACCCTCGATTAAGCGCGCCAGCCAATAGAGCCCCGCGTCGACATCGGAATTACGCAGCGATTTGATGAGCGCTGAGACCAGGTTGTAATGGTCCTCCCCGCCCTTGTCGTAGGCATAATGGGCTCGGCCCAACGCTTCCACAATCGTTTCATTTGTAATGAGCCGTGCGCCGCTGTCATCGGGTGGAGTCGATTCAACGGCGGCCTCGAGCGCCGCGAGGGCGACGCGCGCATCACCAGCCGATGAATTGGCGAGGCGCTCGAGCAGGGCTTCCGACACCACGGGTTTCAGTACACCGAGTCCTCGGTCGCCATCGGTCAGAGCACGCTGCAGAATTGTTTTCACGTCTTCCTGAGTTAGCGGATTCAGCACCAGCACCCGGCTGCGTGAGAGCAGCGCGCCGGTGACTTCAAACGACGGATTCTCGGTGGTGGCCCCGATCAGAGTAACCGTGCCGTTTTCAACAGCAGGTAAGAGTGCGTCCTGCTGGCCCTTATTAAAGCGGTGGATCTCATCTACGAAGAGGATGGTGCGAGTGCCAAACTTGCGCTCTTGCCGGGCGTCGGTAATTGCCGCCCGCAGTTCTTTCACGCCGGAGAAAACGGCCGACAGCGCCACAAAACGCGCGTCCGATTTCTCGGCTAACAGACGAGCCAGCGTAGTCTTGCCGGTTCCCGGTCCTCCCCAGAGAATTAGGGAAGGAAGATTGCCCCCGCCCTCGAGTAGCCGGCGCAGAATCCGGCCTTCCCCAACCAGGTGGCTCTGGCCGACAAACTCGGCTAAGGAGCGAGGCCGCATGCGCTCAGCCAAAGGCGCTGAAGGCTCTGCACTCGGCTCGGGCGATTTGCTAAATAGATTTCCTGTGGTTGAATACGCCATTGCAAAAAGTGTCTGGGATTATCGCCGAAACCGTTTGCCGGCGCGAATGACCAGCCTTGGGCGGGACCCAAAAGTTGAGCTTTTATCGTCAGGGCCTGCCAACCAATCGCAGTAAAACCAGGGAGATTTTAGTGGGAACGCGGCACGCTGTGTCGTCGTATACCTAGCCGAAGCGCAGATAAACTGCCGAGATTAATAACGGGATTGATAAGCGAATTAACGGCGAGGCGCCGGAAGAATTGGAGTCGAAGATGAAAGAAGCAACGGACATTTTAAGAGTTATCGGAATCATACTATTGGCAATTTTCGTGTTTGCCGTCGGGGTGCCGATCGTGTTAACCGCCGCGGGCATTACCCTTGGCATTATCAAGATCCTCTTCGGCATTGCAGTGCTGGTTATCAAGCTGGCGGTCGTGGTCGCAATCGGATATTTGATACTTGTCGGTATCCGCGCCGTGCTGCGCTAGTCCGTCAGAAGGGCCTCTCCGGAGGCCCTTACTATATCCCTTGCATTAGCCCGCCACCTCAACCGATCCCCCTCCTCTTGACCAAGCACACGGAAGTGACTTAGAACTTGGAATCGAAGCCGAATTCAAGTCGCACTACCGTTTTAGCGCGATCTGAGGAACTCTTGGCAATCCAGGTTAGGTTCGGAGTTCGAGGGATGACGCCAGAAGCAAGACTCGACAGATTAGAGCGGCTAGCGATGATATTGGCTCGCTCTGGATATCGTGCCCGAAGCGTATTGCGTGCCCGAGATCGTGAGCATGATGACAAAATAAATCACTTGATTGATCTCCAGATCGAGAACGAGGAGAAATTTGCCAGAAACGAGGAGAGATTCGCCAGAAACGAGGAGAGATTTGCCCGGCTCGCGGAATCTCAGGCCAGTACAGATCAGAAGCTAAACTCGTTGATTGATATTATCAGGGAAGGTCGGAACGGAGACCCTTCAAGCAGCAACTAGGGTCAAGTAGCGTCGGAACCCAAGCTCCTAATAACCCGATGTTCCAGTGGCCTGACCGCGCCATGGCTGCTTATTTCGAACGCCTAATGACTTCGGACCAAAAACTTGATCAATTGGAACGGTTAGCGCGCTTGCTGTGCGAAAGACCGCTGCACCGCAGTCGTGAGTCCTCAATACCGTCAGCGAGTCTCGGAGACTACGTAACTGCGCTCGGCGAATATGAGGCAGCCAGCCAGGCACTCGAGCAAAAGCCCGATGATTCCCAGAGGACAGAGACTCTCAACCGAGCACGAGAATCTTTAGTTCAGGCTCGCGACAAACTGAAACGTCTAAACAAAAACCGCTCAGGCTGCTTTCCAGTTGGATAAATGCTCGGCTTTTTATCTGCCTAAGCACACACTAGACGTTGAAGCGGAAGTTGACGATGTCGCCTTCCTGCATGATGTAGTCTTTGCCCTCCAGCCTCATCAATCCCTTTTCCTTCGCGG
>DATKIS010000205.1:0-3794 GCA_035543975.1 Pyrinomonadaceae bacterium | reverse complement strand
TCCTGGAAGGATGACAGCACCGAAAGGTCCACCGGATCGAAGTCAGCATCTTTTGCAGGTGCTAACGGCGGCAGCCCAGCTGGATTTTGGTCAGTAATGATCTGCTCGTTAGACATTGGTGGCAGGGTGTTAAGCGAGACTGATGTGCCCTGGATTCAAACTTTGGATAGGCACTACGCCGCCTTGGTAGTCAGATTACGTTTGCTGAGAAGAAGCATGGACACAGTGGCTTGAAGTTGTTCGCTAGTGAAGGGCTTAGGCAGAAAGAGAACCGCGCCGGCGGCAAGACTTTCAGCCATCAGCTTCAAGTCGGATTCAGAAGTAATCATCATCACCGGTATCCGGATCAGACGCTTTTCAGTTCTCATAAACCGGATGATGTCCAGACCCCCAAGGTGGGGCATCATCATGTCGAAAATCGCTGCTTTGAAGTCCGCATCCGATTGGAGGATCCGATACGCCTCACGGCCATCCTTGGCCTCAACCACGTCGTAACCCTCGCGTTCAACAGCCGAAGCTACCAGACGTCTGATGACAGGGTCATCGTCAGCGATCAGCACACGTTTGGTTTGCTTATTAAAAGTGAACATGAGTTTCTCCTGTTTTCTATTCAGCTTGCCCGGGTCTGAAGCTCTCGCGGCCCGCATCGGGGTGCGTTTCACGCCTTTCGCTGACAGGAAATTATCGAAGGCGGGAAACTGGCGCTGAGACGATGATTAGCCATCGGAATCCCCGGGATGCCGCTCTTGGCGTTGGCGGGAAATGGCGCCGCCGGTTCAAACCAGCCAGGCAGGCTCGAGGCAGACTAACCCGGCTCTCCCCATCGGTCAGACGGGGGGGAGGGTGGATGGCGGGGTGAATTTCTTCTACCCCTCAAAGGTGACCCCATCGCAATCGATAGTCCGTTCGAATTTCGTCGCAAAAAGTCCGAAAAGTCCCCGAGCTGGGTCTAAATGCCGCAAGTCCTGCGTCCCAACGTCCCTAACGGTTGTCCTCTTTTGGGCTCCTCAACGCAGCGCCTGAACGCTACTTCGGTTGTAAGTTCCTCGCCGCAAACCCTCAGGTCCTTTCCTTAAAGCTGGAGCATCTGCCGCTTTAAGTCTTTATCCTTAATACAAAGCAGCTCTATGTCGTTCGATTCTGGTGCTTCTGGCTTAGTGAGGAGAACTGGATTCGTGGGGTTTATCGTCTGGGAGGAAGTCGAACACAAGTGTCCATGTCGTTGGGTCAACATAATAGGGGCTTGCCGGTGATGCGACGACAGCCGGTGAATATTTCAAACTGGACTTTTCGGGAGACGGCAACGACGCTGTTTCGCCGAAAATGGCTCCTAATTGGCGTCTTTGTCTCGATATCGGCAGTAGCCGCACTACTCGCGGCGTTTCTTCCCAGTCAGTATCAGTCGCGGATGAAGATCCTGGTCAAGAATGCGCGAGCTGATGTGGTGATTACCCCTGGCAGGACCAATCTAACTGACGTCAACAACTCCGACGTTAGCGAAACACAGATAAATTCAGAGATCGCACTGCTCACCAGCAAGGACTTGTTCGAGCAGGTAGTAAAGCAAAATGGGCTGGATCGGCAGGCCGGGTCGTCTTTTTGGGGCGCTCAAGTGCCGCCGGCTGAAAAGGCCGTCCATGAATTGGAGAAAAACCTTGAAATAGTTGCCGTCAAGAAAGCCGACATCATCGAAGTCACCTACACCGCGCGTTCTCCTGAGACTGCGGCCGCCGTTTTGCAGAGCCTCGCCAACCTCTACCTCGACAAACACCTCAAACTCCACCGGCCGCCTGGAACCCAGGAATTCTTTCAGAATCAAAGCACCCGTTACGGCGACCAGCTTCAAGATGCCGAAACGAGTCTCGAAACTTTTCAGGAGCGGAACCACTTCATCTCGCTCGAACAGGAGAAGCAGCTAAACCTCCAGAAGATGGCTGACGTGAAGTCGCGATATCTGGAGTCAGTCGGCGCGGTCAAGGACACTACTGAACGGATCGACAAACTTGAGCGGCAACTGGCCACCGCGCCCGCGCGAGTTCCAACCCAAAGCCGTTCGGTGCCCAACCAATACGCACTCGAACGCTTGAGCACCATGATGGTGGAATTGCGGAACCGCAGAACTCAGCTGCTGACAAAGTTCCGCACCGATGATCGTCTGGTTCGAGAAGTCGACCAGCAACTTAAAGACACAACTGCCGCGCTGCAGGACGCCAGAAAGGTGACGAGCGTCGAGCAGTCCTCGGACATCAACCCCATCAGACAAATGCTGGAAACCGAGATGGCCAAAGCTCGATTGGATCTGGCGGGCCAACAGGCGCGACGCGAAGACCTGGCCCAGCAGCTTGATCAGTATCAGGCGGTGCTTTCCAGGCTTGAACAGGCCAGCAATAAGCACGGTGATTTGGAACGACGGGTGAAAGAAGCCGAAGAAAACTATCAGCTGTATGCCAGGAAACAGGAAGAGGCTCGGATCACGGATGAGATGGACCAGCAGAAAATCACCAACGTGGCACTGGCAGAAACACCGGTTGTCCAACGAGCCCCCGTCAAGCCAAACCGCCCGTTGACGCTGGCCCTGGGAATTTTCCTGGCCTTCTTTGTGAGCGGGTTCGTGCTCTTCGTTGCCGAATTGTTCCGCGACACAGTGCACACCCCGCGGGAGTTGGAACTGGTCGCGGGAGTTCCAGTGATTGCGACTCTGCTGGAAGAGTCGTGGTCAACGAGTGATGCGTAGTTCCGGGTGGGGACGAAAGCAAATCCTAATTATTTTCTGAGCAGTATTTTTGCAAGTTTGATCTATCCAGCAAGGGGCGTAAACCAGAGTGCACCAATTCACTTCCGCAACACGAAACCAAACTCCACCAGTGGGAACAGCGACGCGCGAGCCGCAGGGCGTTCAGTTTCTGATGGCCCGGGTGCAATCGCTCGCTAATAGGCGAACCGGCGGCGCGGTGGTGGCCTTTACCTCGTCTAATCCAGGCGAGGGCGTCAGCCATGTGGTGCAATTTTTTGCTGAGAAGTTGGCCAGCCAAACTGGCCGACCGACGCTGGTTGTAAAAGCCGACCGGTTGGATAGTTTACGCGCTTCCGATCTTCTAGGGGACATGCCGGCCCCGAAACCCGGCCACGGTTGGCCGGGTGGGGAAGTAGCAGCCGGCAACGGTTATGGAAATGGCAATGGCAACGGCAACGGTAATGGGAATCGGCACGGTAACGGTAATGGTAACGGCAACGGCAACGGCAATGGCGGAGCAAACGGGTCATTAGATCACGAAAAACTTCGAGAGCTTGAATCCCTAACTGGTCTCGACCTGCTCCACTCTTTACGTGGAAATCTTGGTTACACGCTGATTGATTGCGATTCTCTTAGTGCTTCAGGAGAAGCCGCGATGCTCGCGCGCGAGGTTGATGGCGTGGTTCTCGTAGTCGCAGCCGATAAGACCAAGCGCGATCAGATTCTACGCGCCAGCCAGACTATCGAGATGGCCCAGGGAAATCTCATGGGGGTGGTCCTGAATAGGCGCCGCCACGTCGTACCGGAATGGTTCTACCGACGGCTCTGATTGCTTCGTAGAGCATCCTGATTTGGAGAACGCGAGTTCGTGCGGACTTACTGCAACCAGTTCACAGCTAACTATCGGATTTCTTTATGCGAGCCAGCCTGGATCTTTCGCGAAATATTCCATCCCCTCAAAGCAGACGTGTGGCTGCGCCCTCGTTTCGAGTCAAAACGTCGGTCTCGCAGTTTATTACACTGTCGTACAAGATCGCCGATGTTCTAATAGCAATCCTGT
>DATKIS010000204.1:0-4736 GCA_035543975.1 Pyrinomonadaceae bacterium | reverse complement strand
GAAGCCGGCCAACTGCACCTCGGTCTCGCAAATGTCCCAATCAAAATAGGCGGTGCGTTTTCAGGCACGGTCACCTTCGATGTGATTGACGAAAAGATAACGTTCGAAGGCAAAGCAAAAATCGTCGTGAAAGGTTTGGCTGAAGGTGACCTCGAACTGAAGCGCAACGAAGAGAACCTGATCACGGGCAAAGCGAAAGTAGATCTGCAACTGCCAAAGAACTTCAAGGGCGGCGTGGATGTGGTGTGGGACGGCCGCGCCATCACCGGTGAAGGGAAGGTGGGTTATACCGGCGAAAAACTCTCCGGCGAAGTGACACTGCACCTGATGGAAAAGGGCGAGGCGGCGGAACTCGAGAAAGAGAAGAAGGCGCCGCCCGCAGACGCCGGGAAAGAGTCAGCAGCCAAGACGACGAAAGGGCCGGCCAAGAAACCGAAGGACGTAGACTACGTAGTCTTTGGCGAAGGTGATCTCACTTTTGCTTTCAATGAGTGGCTCAACGGCGAGGCCCACGTGATCGTAGATCCCAAAGGTTTTGTCACCATCATCGGAAAGATCACGCCGCAAAAAGAGTTTGAGCTGTTCGAACAGAAAGACTTCATCAAGCCACTATTCAAATTCGAGGCGCGCGCTTCGTACGGCCTGCCCGTAATCGGAAACATATTCATATTTGCCAACGTCGGCATGGATGCCTTTGCCAAGCTCGGTCCGGGCAAGTTCTACAACATCGTCGTCGAAGGTACTTACTCGACCGATCCTGAAAAGAACAAAGATTTCAGTATCAAGGGCAGCATCAACATCTCCGCTGCGGCGGGCTTGAGGTTGCGGGCCGAAGCCGGCGCCGGCCTCGAGATTCTTGGCCACGACATCAAGGTGGGCGCCGGCATCAATGGCATCGCCGGCATTAAGGCATACGCCGAGGCCACCCCGGTTATTGGCTATCGAGAGAAGGGCGCGCCGGGCGAAGACAAGAAAGGCGAATTCTACATTCGTGGCGACCTCGAACTTGCCGCTCAACCATTCCTCGGCCTCAGTGGTGATGTGTTCCTCGAACTGGATACTCCGTGGTGGTCGCCGCTCTCGGACGACAAGTGGACCTGGCCCCTGTTCGACAAGGAATATCCGTTGGGCGGCAGTCTGGGCATGATGGCTTCGGTGGATTACGTCTTCGGATCGAAAGAGTGGCCCGCAATTGAATTCAAACCGGTCGAGTTCGACGGCAGCAAGTTCATGACCGACCTCTATCACGACAAGACGAAACCGAAAACTGCCGAGGCCGGCGATCAGAAAGGTGAATGGAAAGAAAAGAACGAAGGCGCGACTGAACCACCCAAGCCAGCCGAAGGCGACGCTAAGCCCGGGAAAGCTGACGAAAAAACCGCTAAGCCTTTGGTTGAAGCCGGCGGTCCGAAGGGCAAGAAGAGGGACACTGACCCGAACGCGACTACTGCCGACGGAAAGAAAGTAAAGGATCTGCAGGCGGAGGCCGAACAGAAAGGAAAGAAACCGGCGGGGAAAGATCCGAAGGGGAACGTGATTCCCGAAGGTGAACCTGAGAAAGATCCCAACAAGAAGGAGGAGGAAGGCGAACTCAAGAGTGGTCTTGCCGCTCTTGAAGCTGTCACCGAGCGCTACGCACAAGACGGCGCGCCGAAGGAAGAAGTAGTGGGCGGCGTCAAATCGGTGCGACGCAAATTCAAGGTCTTTAAGTCCATCGAAGTTATCGATGCCGGCGAAACCTGGGATTACGAATACGTCACCAATCCTAAGTCGACAAAGACAGGACCGAAGAAAAAGAAGCAGAGTCGCTTCAAAGCGACGCGCCGCTCGGACGGAACTATTGAAGGTGATTGGGACGACTTTGACTGGACTGATTATCCCGACCATGCGGTCACGCTACACCCGGCAAACGTTGTCCTGGGACAAAAGAATGATTCACCAGTGTCTCGTCCTAGAGGTGGAAAATACGTAGTAGGCCATAAGTTCGACCGAACGACGCCGGGCGCGGAAGAGGGCACAGACCTGTGGCGCCAGCAGATAGCTGCCGAAAGGGACGACAGAAAAGCGAAGCTGGCATTGGAGAACCCGGGTTGGAGCGCCGGCGAAATTGACCGGCAAGCCAAGAAAGATATTGAAGCGAATTACGGCGGCATGAACTGGCTCGATCTGGACCTTCGTGGGTGGGACGGTCATCACATTCGACCCGTGAGTTACTGGAATGGCAGTGATGTTCGCAGCAACTTCCAGTATCTGAAGGAGCGGGCAAACGACTTGAATAAGAAAACTGGTGAGCACAAACCGTTCAAACCATGGTGGGACAAGCGCAGTAAAGACCTGGAGGCAGCAACACCATAAGAGGAATCCAACGTGGCGAACGTAGACCAACTCATTAAGCAATCCCGTTCTGCGGACGAAAAGGCAGAGGGCGCCGCCGCGAAGCTTGCGGCCCTAAGCATGGCGGCTGTCACCGAAATCGTGGCATCCCTGCGTGAGGACTCGAAGACCGGCGCGTGGAACCTCGCCAGAGTCTTGCTGACCATTAGGGATCCCGAGATCGTGCCGGTGTTTCTCGACTTGATGGACGATGCAAATGTGATCCTGAGGCTGACAGCTTTCAAAGGACTAGGTTTTTGGAAAGACGAGCGCGGCCGGCAGCGGTTGCTCACGGAGCTCACGGATCAGAAAAAAGATGAAGGACGCCGGACGCTGGCTGCTCAGGCCCTGGGCGATATTGGTGATGAGCGTTCGGTCGCTGAGTTGCGTAGCATCGCGAACGAAATCTCGAAGAGGGAAGACGTGGTCCCCGCAATCACCGCACCCGCGGCTGTCGCCATCGAGATCAACGAGAGCGCCCTGCGTTTACTGATTTCGATTGCGGTAGCCCTTGCGAAATTGGGCAGCCACGAAATGGCGTCGACGGTCGTATCGCTGACGCGGTATCGAGGAGGCGACGAGTATTCGGAAGACGAGGTTTTGCGGACGGAAGCCGTCCGGGCCCTCCAATCGATTGTGGGGCCGGGAGTTTTTGCGGCGCTCCAAGCGGCGCTCCGCGATGAATACGCCGAGGTTTGGCCGGCGGCCATCGACGCGCTCTTTTATCTTGGCCTCAAAGAATCCATCGGCGAGTTGGTGGCTTTGTCCGAGAAAGGTTCACCGGATGCGGCGCACCACGCGCTTATCAGGTTAAGGGATTTGACTGGAGAGTCCTTTAGCGGCGAATCTGCGGCGGGATTGAGCGAGTGGTGGGCAGGCCACGCAGCCGATTATCAGAGCAACATTTGTTACCGGATGGGGAAACCAATCAAACTGCCGACTGTAATCGAATTGCTTCGTGAACCTCACCTGCAAGACGAGGTCATACGCGAACTGATTGTCATTACCGGCGAGCGTTTCGGCTACAACTCTTATGCACCCAAAAAAGGGAGGGGTGACGAATTGCACACGCGCGCTCAAGAATGGCTAAAGGAAAACGGAAACCGTTTCACGGTCGGTGGCCTCTACAAGTACGGACGTAAACAAGAACCGAAGCAAGTGTTTTGAAGCGACCCTGCGCTGGTACGCGTAAGATGATCCAGAGTGATTCAAACACAACGCGTCGAGGACAAGGTTCTATGGGCTCATTCTCAGATGGAGACTCGGCAGAAATCCTGAACGCGTGTGGCTTCAGACTTTTGGCTAGTGGCGAAAGTACTGAGGCTGTCGGGTGTTTTGAACGGGCTCTCAAACTTGCTCCCGCCAACCCGGTCATTCTCAACAACCTCGGCAACGCGCTGATCAAACTGGAACGCTATGATGAAGCGCGTGAAGCCTATCAGAAAGCAATCAACGCCAAACTCGATTATCCGAAACCGTATGCCAACCTGGCGTTGCTTTATCAGCTAACCGACCAGCCGGAAAATGCGATCGCCGCTTACGAGGTTTATCTTTCAAAGGCGCCCAATGATGGCGAAGCGCAGCACAACCTCGGGTTGCTTTACATGAACGCTGGCCGCAGGGAAGACGCCACTATCGCATTCGCCGCCGCGGCTACGCTGCTTCAGCCCGGTGATGCGGAATCGGCTACTAATCTCGGTGTCGGTCATTTCTTTCGCGGCGAATATGATCGCGCGTTGCAATTATTTGAAGCAGCGCTCGCTTTCGACGATTCGTATGTCCAGGCCCGTTATCATCTGGCCGTTGCCTTGTTACATCTTGGGCGTTGTCGCGAGTCGATCGCTGCCCTGGAAACTGTGATGGCGATGTCTCCTGATTACCCTCAGGCAAAGTCGGCGCTTGGCGTTGCCTACAACACAGCGCATGAACCAGTCAAAGCAATTTCAATTTTTGAAGAGCTGCTTGCGGTGCAGCCGCGAGATCCAGGTCATTTATTGAATCTCGGTTACGCGTGTCACGATGCCGGCTTTGTGGAAAGGGCCGTCGAGTGTTTCGAACAAGTTGTGGCCTCCGAAACCTCCGCCGATCATCTGCGGAGAAAGGCGCGGAAGGCACTCGAAGATCTTCATCATGAGTGAGGAAACGCGATGGACAAGAAAAAAACTCTCGCAGATGAGCACGAGAAACCTGCGCCGGTAGCTGTGCCGGAAAAGCAGCCCGCGCCTGACAAGAAAGACGGGCCGCAGACAGCCCAGGTGGCAGGGCTGGACAGTGGCGCCGATCCGATGCGCAGGGCAGCAACCTTGCAACGCGAGGTCGGCAACGCACGGGTGGGACGAATGCTAGCCGCACAACACCAGGCT
>DATKIS010000203.1:0-3794 GCA_035543975.1 Pyrinomonadaceae bacterium | reverse complement strand
TGAAAGCCGGCAGTTCAGAATTCAAGCTTTAGTGGCTCCGCAAGCTTTACGGCACGGAGCAACGTATCACTTCTTTGAAACTCTTCGTAACTTAAAACACCCATCTCATCGACAAGTGCTCAGAGTACATCAAGCTTTATTAGCTTGTTGCTCCGGAAGACGCAACCTGAAGGTTGTACTCTAAACGCCGGTCGCTCCAACTACCGCGCCTATGAGCTCCGCCATAATTTATAGATTCACTCGAAGGGAAGTTTCGCTTAGTTACCCGCGTGTGGCAGATGAGCAAAGCTACTGGGTTCTGTAAAACTCGTCGAAGCCGGCCAAATGAAATCACCGACTACCCGCCTCTGCCACTGTCGTTAATGAAAAAGGCCAGCCGATGAAGGCTGGCCTTTTTGATGAGAAGGGGTCGTTACTAGAAGCGATCGCGATACTCAGGAGCTCGAATAAATGCGAGCACCATTTCCGCATCTGACCAGTTGCCGTATTGCTTGAGTTTCCCGAGCCAGAAATCATACCCGCCTTGATCAGGGTTGCGTCTCAAATAACCTATGTACTCCATAAACACGAACGCATCATCAAACTCTTTATTGTAAAAGGCTTGGCCGTAGCTAGTGTTGAAGACCAGCGCGCCGCCCGTTTGAGTCGTGGTTCCGTCGACTACCTTGAAGACGACGCTTGCTTTCGCATTGGGTGCGCCGGCGTTCAATTCGTTAACCAACGCGGTGCGGTCTGAGGCACTGGCGTTGATGCCGGTGGTCTCAAATAGCCTGTCCACAAACAACTGGTTACTCAACCCATCGTACCTGTTTTTGAACGCCGTGGTATTGACGAACTGGGCTACAAAGGCCTGCTTGTTAGCGTTAATCACATTCGGATCAAGCTGATCATTAACTACGATGCCATTCGCAACCTGGCGCATGTCGGTAATGTAATCGGTGTAGAGTGGCCGGCATTGGCCTGGCAAATTCTGAGGGATGCCTGGGCACTGGGCACCCGGCTGTTTTCCTAAAGTTCCCCAATAGACTCGGACTATGAATGAGCCCGTATTCTGAAACTCAGGTGACAGGAAGAACGCGGCGGAGGTATTTGCTCGCTTGCGCATAGCACAGTCGGGGACGGTCTCACCGGGGAGGCGCTTGGCTGGATCGCTGCATTCTGCCGTCTGGGTCGTAACATTTCCGGTCCAAAACGTCAGGCCAGGCCCATCTGGAAAGCGACGCAGGAAGTCAACGTAGTGCTGCGAAGCGAAGAAATCTGCATCATCAATCGTAATGGGCACGTTTGTACCGGGCCGCAGACGCAGAGGCTTCACCTTGATGTTGCCGTAAAAGAGTTCAGACGGCAGTGCGGGATCTTCGGTAACAATTCTCAGCGTGGGTGCTTGCTGTCCAAGGCTCGTGATCGCGGCCAAGGCCACGATTAGAACGATCATTAACGCGGTTTTCATTTATACTAACTCCTCGAAGAAGCCAAACTGTGGTGGGGTGAAGTTGCTGGGAGCAAGCGGGGAGCCTGGCTAAACTGCGAATTTCCTAGTCAAAAATGCTCACCCGAACCTCGTTGAGTATAGGTTTACGCTACCCCTTTGTCAACAACACTACACGGCAATTTACCGCTCTTTTTCGGGCATTTTGATGAGATCAGCACAACCGCTACATTATGGTGAGGCTGGATGCCTCACCACTCGGGGCGTATCAGGTAAGACGCATGAGTAACCGTCAAAGTTTACCTAATGCGCAGGCGATTGAGCAGTATTTGAAGGGCTTTAACTTTTTCGAGAAATACGTTCAAGGGCAATGGGAAGGGAATCTCTACGTCGAAACGCACTCAAGGCGATTCGCTGAAACGTTGCGGATGATTCCGGACCTGGAGCCGCAAGCTCGAGTCCTCGAATTGGGCGCCATACCCTACGATCTCACCATCCTCCTGCGGAAGTTTGCCGGCCTCAATGTCGATCCTCTGAGTTTTTTCGAATTCGAAACTGCCGCGCTGACAACGCACATACTGGAGAACTCTGAGACTAATGACCGGTTTGAGTTTGACTACACTCCAGTCAACGTCGAGAGAGATCTTTTTCCCGCTCCCGACTCATCCTACGATCTGGTTCTGTGTTGTGAACTCCTCGAACACCTGCTGATTAATCCCAGCCACATGCTTTACGAAGTCCATCGGGTGCTGAAGCCCGGTGGCTATCTTTTGCTTACCACGCCTAACGTGCTGCGCTGGGGTAATGTCTTTTCTCTGATTAAGGGCCGGAATATCAACGACTCATACCACGGCAATGGCATTTATGGCCGGCACAACCGCGAATACTCAATGGACGAGGTTTCGCAGTTGCTGGTGGCCAACGGGTTTTCGATTGAGCAGCTCTGTACTCGCGCTGTCTATGAAGCTGAGACACTTAACAAGATTCCACTCCTGGGCAATCGACGCGACAACATCTTCGCCCTGGCGAAGACTGTCGATGGCCCGCGGGCAGCATTTCCCCACAACCTTTACTCGCTGATGGACGAGTTTAGAAATGTGGTGCGGCCATTAATGCGCATGGGTCTCAACGAGGTGGGCCAGATCGGCCGTGGTTGGCATGATTTTGAACCTGGTGAGCCAGGCTTTCGCTGGACCAGGAAAGAGGCGGACTTCTTTCTGAGAAACACTGAGGGCCGGCGAACAGTGAGGCTTCGAGCACGCTCCGATCATCCCGGAGTTGCCGGCGGGCAAGTGACAATTGCTTTGGAAGTGAACGGGGCCGAAGCTGGGAACCAGAGACTCCCGGTTCATTCGTGGCAGGATCTGACGTTTGTGGTGGAGGCGAGCGAGCCAATCCTCAATTGCCGCGTCAAAGTCTCCGAGACATGGGTGCCGAAAGTTGAGACTAAGTCCGGCGATTCGCGAGAGTTGGGTATCGGTGTCAGCGAGATCTGGCTTGAATAGTTCGACTGGGGTAGATTGAGTGCGTATGACGGAAGTATCTGCAGGCGCGTCGTTCCTTATCATCATGCCGGTTTTTGATGACTGGAATTCCGTCGAACCCTTATTGCGACAACTGGACGAAGAACTCGCTCGCAAAGACCTGAGAGTTGAGGTTCTCCTGATAGACGATGGGTCGACAATCAAACCGCCGAGCAGTCTGGCGTCAGCCGGGTCAAAACGAATTGCCAGGATAGAGATCCTCAGGCTGAGAAGAAATCTGGGCCATCAAAGAGCGATTGCCATCGCGCTCGCCCACATCGAAGAGAAGGTTCCTTGCCAGGCCGTGGTGGTCATGGATGCTGACGGCGAGGACAAGCCCGAGGATGCCATCAGGCTAATTGAAGAGTTCCAGGCAGGAGATCGAGAAAGCGTAATTTTCGCTCAGCGAGCCAGGCGAGCGGAAAACTTCCTGTTCCGAGCCTCCTATTTCATATATCGACGACTTTACAAAACGCTGACTGGGCAGGAAATCAGAATTGGTAATTTCAGTATCATTCCGCAATCACTGCTGAGACGAATCGTAGTTGTCTCGGAGATTTGGAACCATTATTCCTCCGGGATTCTGAAGGCGAGGATCCCACATCGATACATTCCGGCTGACCGCAGCAACCGCCTGGCAGGTAGCTCACGGATGAACTACGTCCAACTGGTCGTGCACGGCTTGAGCGCAATCTCGATCTACGGCGACGTGATTGGCGTGAGGGCACTGATGGCTACCGTTATGCTTGCCCTGCTCAGCCTCGTTTTGATTCTCGCTGCGATTGTGGTCAGAAGCGCGACCGATCTGGCGATTCCAGGTTGGGCTACCTACGTGGTTGGAT
>DATKIS010000202.1:0-4018 GCA_035543975.1 Pyrinomonadaceae bacterium | reverse complement strand
GAGAATGGGCGACAGCTTTTCCATCGAGAGAGGAAATTCGCGGCCTACCCCAGCTACATCGGCCATCAGGCAGCGGGTGCCCGGTGGGACGCTGATCCCCGCCATTTTCGCAATCACTTCCACTGACCTGCCCACAATCCCGGGATTCAATGAGCGTTGCGGCGTTGCCACCACTTTCCCCAGTTGGTCCGCTTCTGCCGCTGAAAGAAAATGTCCGCCCTGTGCCTTAAACTGTTCGCGCACAGCTTTCTCAATCGGCGCGTCGCAAACCACCGCTTGCTCTGAAGCGCAGATGGTTCCGTTGTCGAAGCACTTGCCAGTCAGGATGTTCTGTACAGCCATGGGCACATCAGCCGTTCGCTCGATAAATACGGGAACGTTGCCTGGACCCACTCCGAAAGCCGGCTTGCCGGACGAATAGGCCGCCCGCACCAAACCAATACCGCCGGTCGCCAAAATGACGGCGGTTTGCTTGTGCTTCATCAACGCCTCTGTGCCTTCGATCGTTGCGGTTGTCATGCAGGCAATGGCTTCCGCAGGCAAGCCCTCTTTGACAGCTGCCTCCCGCATTATCCGCGCGCTCTCATTAATGCATTTGGCCGCGGATGGGTGGGGCGAAAGCACCACTGCATTTCTCGACTTGATTGAGATTAGAATCTTGAAAATTGCGGTTGAGGTTGGGTTAGTTGAGGGGATGATGCCGGCAACTACACCGCGAGGGCTGGCAATCTCGACAACGTCTTTCGACTCTGAAACCACCCCCACGGTCCGCAGCCCGCGAAAGTAGTTCCAAACATCTTCGGCTGCAAAGCGGTTCTTCTCACGCTTATCGTCCGGAACACCGTAACCGGTTTCTTCGACCGCCATTGCGCCAAGGCGGGCGGCCTCACGCAGAGCGGCTTTCGACATTGCCTCGCAGATCCGGTCTATCTTCGCCTGGTCAAACCGAACTAGCTCAGCCTGGGCCTTGTGAGCGGCCTCGACCAGGTCGCGCGCCTGCTGCACAGAAATAAGGTCCTTATCAGCGGACATAACGAACCTCCGGTCATTGCCAATTTCCGATTTTCGATTTTCGATTGGAGTAAAGCCCTGCAGGCGCTTTCAATCGCCAATCGGCAATCGGCAATCGAAAATCACCTGGCTCTTTCCTTGCTTCCTTCACGCGAGCCGGCCGGCAGCGAGCGACCCTCACCCTGCCCTAACTGTCCTCGGGTGCCGCCACCTTGAAGCGATTGCTCGTCTGGGCTTAACCCGGTGCGCCCATCAACCGGCAGAACGCGTTCAACTTCAGAATGTGGGCGCGGAATTACGTGAACACTAATCAACTCGCCCACTCTCCGTGCCGCGGCCGCCCCGGCATCCGTTGCAGCTTTGACGGCGCCGACGTCTCCGCGCACAAAAATCGTTACATAACCGGCGCCGATATACTCTTTACCCAGGAGCGTAACGTTCGCCGCCTTGACCATTGCATCAGCCGCTTCGACGGCTCCAACGAAGCCTTTGGTCTCAACCATTCCTAGTGCTTCCAGGGGCATCTCAGGTGTCCTCACTTTTCCTGTTGTAGAAATTAAAGTCGATTTGTTTTTGGTACGCCGCAAACCTATCACCGCCCGCTCGAAGAATCAAGACATCAGGAGGCAGCAGCAAATGGTGCAAAGGGTAAGGGGGAAGGGGGAAGGTTACGAAGACCGGAAGTGTCGTGAACTTGCCGGCCCTTTAGATCTGTGCGCAGTCTGTGATTTCAGCCCACCATACTCTCATCAATCTTTCCGCCTTACCCCGTTCCCCCTTACCTCTGGTTTGACACCGTTTGCCACGCAAGATATATTCGCCCAACAGTTAATTGTCTTGCAAAGTGGGATAAACACACCTTCCGATTCCAGAAAAACTCAGCGGCGGTCTGGTTTTCGCTGGGTATCCGGCAAGGCTCCCATCCACCGAACGTTGCCACGAGGGCGCCCGTGAATTGGTGATGCCAGAGACTATCGGTGAACAGTTGCGACAGGCACGCGAAGAGCGCGATGTACCTTTGCGCGAAGTATCCGATCAGACCCGAATTTCAATTCATTACCTCGAGGCCATAGAGGCCAACGAATTCAATCGCCTGCCGGGTGGCATCTTCAATCGCAGTTTCGTCAAAGCCTATGCCCGCTATGTCGGGATGGATGAGAAGAAAGCGATAGAGGACTACACTCTCTTTATGCGTTCTCAAGGAGACTTGGGTGACGACGTAGCCAGCACTCCTTATCACTCGAAGGTCTACACCGACACGCCGGCTACGCGATCACCAATTTTAACGGTAGTGCTGACGATTGTGATTCTGGCCCTGCTGACTGCCGGTGCCCTGGCTTTGCTCAAGTGGTATCAGCAGAAGTCTGCGGAGGTGCGACCGGCTTCCTATTCTCAAGTGGCAGCCTGATGGAATTTGAGGGCTAACGAAATTAAGAGTACGTCACAGGCAGTTGGCTGGCAATTAACCCGGAAAACGCTGATCACAAGCATTTGCGACAATAGTAATCGTGCGCCCATTAGATTTGTGACACTGCTGGCAGCAACCAAGGGTTCGCATGTTTACCGAAAAAATCGCTGCCAGGACCCGAAATTTTGAAACTGCCCGCTGCGAAATGGCGGGCAGTTTTTGTTTTTTCGCGCACTTTCAGTTTTATCTTAGCTGGTTTCACCTTTACCTCTGAGGAGTTGATAAGCTCGTATGATCTCATCCGATATTACCGAGGGTCTTACTTTTGATGATGTGCTGTTAGTCCCCGCCCGTTCTGACGTTCTCCCATCGGAAACTGACACTTCGACCCAATTTACGCGCAACATCCGGCTCAATATTCCGCTGTGCTCTTCAGCGATGGATACCGTCACTGAGGCGGCCCTGGCCATCGCGCTCGCCCAACAAGGAGGCATCGGGGTCATTCATAAGAATCTCAGCATCGAACGACAGGCTGAAGAAGTTGACAAGGTAAAGCGATCCGAGTCGGGAATGATTGTGGACCCGGTCACGATTTTGCCCACCAAGCCGGTGCGGGAGGCGCTCAACGTGATGGAGCGATTCCATATCAGCGGCGTGCCGGTGGTGGATGAAGACGGTCACCTGGTCGGGATCATCACCAACCGCGACCTGCGCTTTGAGACCCGCTTTGACATTCCCGTCTCCGAAGTGATGACCAAGCAGCCGTTGGTTACCGTTCCGGTCGGCACAACGCTGGAGCAAGCCAAGGCGGTGCTGCAAAAGCATCGCATCGAAAAGCTACTGGTGGTCGACGCAGACAAGGTCATCAAGGGCTTAATCACGGTCAAGGATATTCAGAAGGCAATCAAATATCCGACGGCGGCTAAAGACGACCTGGGACGTTTGCGAGTGGCCGCGGCCATTGGGGCCACCGGTGATTTTCGTGAACGCGCTGAGGAACTGGTGAAGGCGCGCGTCGATTGTTTGGTGATTGATACCGCCCATGGCCACTCGGTGCGCGTAATCGAAGCTGTGCGTGAGATAAAGCGCAGACACCCGGAGACGGATCTGATCGCCGGCAATGTTGGCACGTTTGAAGGGGCTCAGGAGCTGATCGATGCCGGGGCGGACGCGATCAAAGTTGGCATCGGACCAGGCTCAATCTGCACCACGCGGGTTGTCACTGGCGCGGGCGTACCCCAAATCACGGCGATACAGTCTTGCGTAAAAGCGGGCCGAGCCGGGAATGTGCCCGTGATCTCGGATGGGGGCGTAAAGTTTTCCGGCGATGTGGCAAAGGCGATTGCGGCGGGCGCCGATGTCGTAATGATTGGATCGCTTTTCGCCGGTACCGAAGAGGCGCCTGGCGAAGTAATTCTCTTCCAGGGCCGTTCGTTTAAGACCTATCGCGGGATGGGTTCGCTGGGCGCGATGCGCGAAGGGTCGCGCGATCGGTACGCGCAGGAAATGGCAGAGAGTGATTCGAAGCTGGTGCCGGAAGGTATTGAAGGCCGGGTGGCTTACAAGGGCACCATTGCTGAGATGACTACCCAATTGGTC
>DATKIS010000201.1:0-2955 GCA_035543975.1 Pyrinomonadaceae bacterium | reverse complement strand
TACAACCGGGTACTACAGCGAGATAAAGCGATGAGGCTGACGCAGAACAGACAATAAGCCCGCCGGGCAGTCCTGCCATCATTGGCCCATATGAGCCATCAGTCAATCCACTTTCGGAGTTTTAGGGCAATGCCTGACCGTTTCGAATCGATCGGTGACTTTCTCTGCAAAGCCAGCCGACAGCACCCGTCAGGCGTCACGGCCCAAATAGCTTCAGCGAGCAAACAGAGTTTGGGAATACCTATTGGGTGGGGCTTGTCGGCGCAGGCAGGCGATAGCGTCCGATGGTGCCTTCGCCAATGCTGCCGAAATACAGTGAGCCGTTGCGCTCGACCGCATTAGCAATTTGGGCATAGCAATCCGGCGAGCCGTTCTGAAGATTCTCTGTCACTTTCCCATTCACATCTAAGCCGAGCACGAAGCTGTATCGCTTGGGTGCCGGCTGCAAGAACTTGGGCAGGCGGGCTACCGCTTTTCTGAGGAATGGATGGGGCAGAAGTTTGTCGAGGAGCTGGTCGCGAGGTGTCACCAGCGCGAGCCAAAACTTATCGCGCCCATTAGAAGAAATGCCGTCCGGGAATCCGGGCAGATTGTCGATAAAGATCTCAGACGTCCCATATTTCGGACCGCCAACCCAGGTTGGACTGTTGACGTAGGTTATTTTGGGAGGACCCTGGTTGAGCCAAACGCGGTGTACCCGATATTCGCCGGTTTCAACTACCAGCAGAAAAGTCTGGTCCGGATTCACCGCAACCCCATTCGCGAAAGCCAGATGACTCAGAACTGTATGGGTGTTCTTTGTCCTCGGGTCATATGCAAGCAGGCGTCCATTTGGTCCGTGTTCAAGAATGTCTGCGGTGAAATTTGTTAAAGGAAACTTACTGGACGCGTCGGTGAAGTAAATAGTGCCATCGGCGGCAATATCGAGATCGTTGGTACAACCAAACGCTAACCCGTCTGCCCCGATGGTTAATACGCTCACGGAACCATCGGCGGCGATCGACAACAATCCCTTAATTGAGTCAGCGACGATCAGGTTGCCGTTAGCGTCGAACGCCAATCCCAACGGGCGACCCTGTGTGTTTGAGAAGACTTGAGGGTTAGTTCCATCGGCTTGCAAACGAATGATGCGGCCGTCGGCTAATCCGGCGTAGATTCGATTCTGATTATCGAGAGCTACATCTTCTGGAGCAAAGCCGGTGTCGGGAGGCACAAGGGAAAGGCGCTCGACGCCCGAGAGCAGGTTGTTTTGTTGGTAAACACCAGTCAAGGCGGGCGCAGGCGGTGGAGTCCAGGCCACGGGTGAAATCCGAACTGGCCAAAACAGAAGATAAAGAACCACGAGGGCAACCAGACCTGCGAAGCACAGCAAGACCAGCTTGATTTTACTCGGGCGGCCGCCGTTGCGAGGAAACGGCTTGTAGGTCCGGCGGTTACTATCTCTCACCACGAGCTTCTTCCACCTGGCTCTCCAGCGCAACTACCAGTTTGCGAATACCTGGTTGATCCATCGGTTCAATCAGGCGGAGCGCCTCATCGAGAACACGTCGCTGGTGCTCCGGCCAATTCGGTAATCCTGCTACGCTGCCTAGTTCTCCGTTGTAGAAAGCCGCGCGAGGCGGCCGCACACTCTCCACGACGTCCTTAGCGACAGCCAGCGTCATCGTGGGAATGCCTGCCTGTTCGAGGGCTCGGGCAAAAAGAGAAACTGACTGATGGCAAAGCTTCGAGGCGGGAATCAACAAGGCCGCCTGTACTTCGTATCGGGTGACGCGTTCAACCAGCTGTGGCGCCATCTCTTCAGCGATTCGCGCTGCCTCGGGGATAAAGCCGCAGCAACTCCAAAACACCGGGTTGAGCTGCCCGATGATGCCATTGTTCTCAAATTCGAACAGGCGGCCAAGCGGCACGAGCGAGTTGAGGTCGGCTCCCACAGCCTTGGGATCGTAACCTCGGGCGGAGAAGCGCAGTTCCTCGGCTCGAATCTCGGCTGGTATTTCGCGAAAGCTAAAGTCCCCGCCAGGCGCGGAAGTATCAAAAGGATCTGTACCATCGATATAGGCGCCGGCCGACGAAATGAGCGCCAGGTTGAGCATGGGTAGCGCGCGCCTCGCTGGGGAAAATGGCGCACGCCGATTCTTCACCAAAGGATAGTCGTCTCCAAGGTCGTCGTTTCCGCCCGGTGAACTGCGCTTAGGTTGCCAATCGGCGTAAGCCTTCCGCCATTCCGCGATGTTCTCGATGATTTCCAACTCAGGTCCTTCCAATTAAGCCACGTACGGGAGTCGTGTTCATTTCGCGCGATGTGCTATCACAAAAAAACCAAGCAGGGCAGCAATAATAGCAATAGAAAGCGCCACGACAGAATACCCGTGCAGCGCATCGAACGCCACACGGCTCGGGTCACCAGCTGGCAGCTGATTAGCCGCTGCATGCATTGCCGCACGTAAGCCACGCATTTTTGCAGCGATTACCCACTCGCCGACGCCGGTAGCGATGGCGACGATAATCAACAGCAGCATTTGAAGAATGAACGCCCGAGCTCCATAGCTTTCCTTCAGCAGAAATGCGGTGACCAGCACTACGATACTCAGGACAAAGCCACTGATATTAATCACCGAAAGTGTTCGACTGACGATTCCACCGGCTACTTCAGTTGCGTTGACCAAACTAAACGCCCTCAAGACCTGAAACGCGCTGGGCGCGACGGCCGCACTGAAGAAGATTGCCGCGCCCAGCCATGAAGCCAGGAGGAGGAGTCGAATATTATTTAGAGTGGACATAGTCGAAGCGCTCTAGTCGAAGTCGGACAGTTCTGCCAGTAATCTAATCCTGGGAGGCGGGAGATCGGGTCGGGTTAACTCGCGCGGATCAGCGACCGACAACAACCACGACAGCGCTGTGTCCAGTTGGGTTTGATATTCTTCCAGGTCTAGCGACATAAAGACATTGGTC
>DATKIS010000200.1:0-3371 GCA_035543975.1 Pyrinomonadaceae bacterium | reverse complement strand
TTTCAGTCCATGGCAACCGCCAGTTTAAGGAGGGAAGGATGAAGCCTCGTTTTCTATTAGCCACAGTCGGGTTGGTGGTTCTTTTCGGGGGCATGTCCGTTTCGCAGGCTCAGGTGAAGCAAGTAGAGATGCGTATCGGAGGCTACTTGTGCGGCAATTGAGTCTTCAATATTCAGAAGGCCGTGAGCCGTCTAGACTACGCACCAAAGCTGAAAGACATCAAGATCACAGATATCAAAAAGGGAATCGGAGTGTTTACACCGAAACCTGAGAAACCGGTTTCCTTTGACGCGCTGAAAGAGACTCTGAAGAAAGCAGGCTATGCGCTGGATGCCGGCCGGATCAGGGTTACCGGTACGCTGACGAAGCAACCCGCAGCCGCACTACTGATCGTGACTGCTTCCGGTCAGCGGTTTGTTCTCGAAGGCGCCAACCTCGAACAATTACTCTCATCACTCGCGTCTGGCGGGGTGGTCGAAGTCGTTGGGGATTGGAAGACGGTTGGTTCTGGAGCCGACGCTCGCGAAGTAATCACGGTTGAGTTTGCGAAGGCCGTGGGAGATGCGCCGCGGAAAGTTGCCGGCCATCGAAACCTGGCCCTACCGGGAGCTCTGAGCTTTGTGAACGCGAGGTTCGATGATGCCGGGACAAAGGGTTCACCCGCGTTTAGCAAACCGGCGGCAGCGGCTGCGGAAGCGGTCGCCCCTATCAGGGTGACTTCACCGGGGCTAACAGTCTTCAAGGGAGGGGCAATAACTCCTCGTGCTTATTTCATCCATCAGCATCTCGGCAGCCTTCAGGTAGATCGCCAGGTGTTCGACCTGGCCGTTTCCTATACGCCATCACCGCGAGTTCAATTGGAAGTTGAAGTGCCGGTTTCACGCACGTCATACCAGGACAACTCTACCTCCGGGGCCGGAAGGGGCGGGTCCTCGGCAGCACTGGGAAACATTACTCTGTGGTCCAAGTATCGCTTTTTTCGCGAAGTGAAGACTTATGGAGACCGCCAGGCGGCATTGAGGTTTGGCCTGGAGCTGCCGACTGGTAAGAAAGATGCGCCCACCCAAACCCGGATCAATGTTCCAGCCTTCGTTCGCCAACAGTTGACTCCAATCAGCGGAGGGCTGTCGCCTCATTTTGATGTTGCCTTCTCGCAAGCCGGAGGCAGATTCATATTTGGCGGAAATGTCGAAGGCATTCTGCGGGGAGAGCGCGACGGCTTTCGCCTGGGTCACGAAGTGCGCGTCAGCACCGATACAGAGTATGTGCTATTTCCCCGCCAGTATGATGTTCCGGGCGGCGAAGTATTCGTGATTCTGGAAACCACATTTATTCACCGGGGTGAAGGCCGGCTTAACAGCGCTGAGGTGAGTGGTAGTAGTTCAACGGAATACTACCTGGCGCCGGGCCTGCAGTATGCAGCGGCGCCGCAATTCGTGATCGAAGGAAGCTTTCAGTTTCCCGTAATCCGGAATACCGGCCCGCTGGTTTTGCGCACCGACCGCAATCTTCTTCTGGGCGTGAGGTATTTATTTTGAGGAGCAAGGTCCTCATCTCTCTGCTGCTGCTCGCTCTGCCCACCAGTGCTCTGGCTCAAAAATCCGCGCCGGTTCGACTCAAGCTCACCGATATCAATGGCCGGCAAATACGCCTTAGTGACTACCGGGGAAAGGTAGTGTTGTTAAATTTTTGGGCCACCTGGTGTCCGCCTTGCCGCACCGAAATTCCTGACTTGATTAAGCTGCAACACGAGTATCGGAGCCGAGACTTGCGCGTTGTGGGGGTGACCTATCCGCCGCAGAGGCTCGCGGAGGTCAAGCGGTTTGTCCGAAAGGCTAAGGTGAATTACCCGGTCGGGCTCGGCACCCGCCAAACGAAATTGATGTTCGCGGCAAGCGAAACCCTACCGATGACAATCGTGATTGGTAAGGATGGAAAAATTGCCGAGGTTATTGAAGGAATCTTGTTGTCGGAGGAATTCGAGCAAAAGATAAGGCCACTGCTGGGGAGGGGAAATGGTGAACGGGGAAAAGGGAATGGGGAAAAGAGAAGGGGAAGGGGAAGGGGAAAAGAGAAGGGGAAGGGGAAGGGGAAAAGGGAAGGGGAAGGGGGAAGGGGGAACTCTATTGAGACATTGTGCCCAGAATCAGCCCGAAAACTTTGTTAGCGATACTGCGTGGATCGTTTGTTTCCAGGGGAAGGGAGTCAACTCAAGGTTGGGGCTTCCGGTCTTTATCTCACCAGGAAGTCAACAATCCAGCCAATGACCACGAATGCCATCCAGACACCCAGCACAAAACCAACGACCATCCAGAAAACCCTCCGGTAACGCCACCGATGATGCCTGGTCAGAAGTCTCATGGTTTTTAGAAGACTGTCAGGACACGAATCGTACTCTCGTTTGGTTTAGAACGCACACTTTTGTGCCCTTGCTCTAGACCATTGGTAGGGTAAAACTTGATGTGAATGAGTCAAGTTTTTAGCTCAGGAGCAAAAGAGAGCTAGCCGTGGATGGACGCGGAAAAACGCAGATCATAAGGCTCTGTTTTATTTCCACTCCGTATTTATCCGCGTGAATCCGCGGCCAATCAAACTGTACCTTTCGTCGGTCTGAGGCTTTACCTCGCTAGTTGGTATCCGTAACGCCAGACGTCATTTCTCTTCGCAGCCAGGCTTTCGCCAGGGTCCAGTCGCGCATTACCGTTCCTGGTGAGACCGCCAGAACCTCAGCTGTTTCTTCAATACTGAGTCCGCCAAAGAATCGCAGTTCGACTATGCGGCTCTTGCGCATATCAAACTCCGCCAGGCCCGTGAGGGCTTCGTCAAGTGCAACCACATCGGCTGCACGCTCCCTGGACACGATTGCCGCTTCGTCCAAAGTTACCTGGCGGGCTTTGCCACCGCGCTTGGCGTAGCCCCGACTCCGCGCATAATCCACCAGAATGCGGCGCATCATTTCGGCGGCAATCCCAAAGAAGTGGGCCCGGTTTTGCCAGCGCACCTGGCTTTGATCGATGAGTCGCAGGTAGGCCTCATTCACCAGCCCTGACGTTTGTAGCGTGTGATCGCTCCGTTCCCGGCCCATATAACGGTGGGCCAGGCGGCGTAATTCCTCGTAAACGAGGGGCATCAGCTCATCCCGCGCAGCTGCATCCCCGTCGCCCCAGGCGACCAGCAGTTGGGTAACTCCCTTTGGCGATTCGGTCATTCGGGTAACGATCAGCCTGACCGGTTAACCCAATCCACGCAAGGTTGCAGGCGAACGTGCGGACGAACTAAGTCGACGGATTTATCCGCTGGGCACTGACTGGCGAAAACGGGCCGCATTATACACCCCAGCCTTTTGAAACTTCACTGTTCTGGCCGGATAG
>DATKIS010000199.1:0-6032 GCA_035543975.1 Pyrinomonadaceae bacterium | reverse complement strand
GTTTCAACTCGAGCCGCCAAACCACTCGTTTCACTTAACGCGGCCGCTCTCGCCGAGGGAGTGTTTGAGAGTGAACTGTTTGGGCATGTGCGCGGCGCATTTACCGATGCCAAGATCGACCGGGTAGGGCGTTTTGAATTGGCAGACGGCGGCACTTTGTTTCTGGATGAGATTGGCGAGCTTTCACCACCGTTACAAGTCAAACTCCTGCGCGTCCTCCAGGAACGCGAATTTGAACGCGTCGGCGGCACCCGCACCATCAAGGTAGACATCCGCCTGATAACCGCAACGAATAAGAACCTGGAAGAGGCAGTTAACGACGGCAGTTTCCGGCAAGACCTTTACTACCGGCTCAACGTGGTGAATCTGGAAATGCCGCCGCTCAGAGAACGCCAGGGAGACATCGCGTTGCTCGCGAATTATTTCGCTGCCAAGTATGGCGAGAAATGCAATCGACGCATCAGCGGCATCTCTACTGAAGCGCAGTCGCGCCTGGCCAGCTACGACTGGCCGGGAAACGTTCGTGAACTGGAGAACGCAATCGAACGGGCGGTAGTGCTGGGAACCACCGAACATATCCTGCTCGAAGACCTGCCTGACTCCGTCCTGGAATCCGAATCGCGCCTTACGACCCCGGCCACCAAATATCATGACGCTGTAGCCCAAACCAAGAAGCAAATCATTTTGAATGCCATGCAGCAGGCTAAGGGGAGTTTTACTGAAGC
The DNA here is from genome assembly GCA_035543975.1 of Pyrinomonadaceae bacterium. Taxonomy (GTDB): domain Bacteria; phylum Acidobacteriota; class Blastocatellia; order Pyrinomonadales; family Pyrinomonadaceae; genus PSRF01. The sequence continues at coordinate 5,307 of DATKIS010000199.1, read as the reverse complement.
AGCCAAGATCCTGGGCGTCCATCCGAACTATCTGCACCGGTTGATTCGTAACCTCAACCTTAAAGATCAACTCAAAAAATAAGCAGCAGATTTTGACACCGCGCCTCGAACGCCGGCAGATCGGTAGCCGTGGTGCGCAGGGATTTCCCGGTAGTTAGTAGTGTGGTTCGTGTTGTTTCGGCGGATCGTAGAACTCAGAATCCTAGTCACACGGCCATGAGATCACACGAACTCATCCCAATCTTGTCTTCCTCGGAATCATTATTCCGGTTCTTCAGCCCTTATCTCCGCGTAATCTGCGGATAGGTTTATGCACCTTGCCGAACAATGTTTGGTTCAAATGAAGATCTTAATGGGCTAGCAAAATTTCAAGCAAGAAAAGATTGACTTAAAAATAAAGGCGCAGTAGATTGTCGCCGCCATCAAATTCGAATCCGGGGTTGACCCTGATTTATTGGGTCAACTTCCCTAGACTGGTTGCTCAGTCTTTGCCTTCGCACTTTCCTTGTACTCCCGGAAAGCTCTCAAAAACCTTATTAGCCCCTTGGAGGCCCCATGTCTCAACGCCCGCGACGTAATGCCCTTTTGTCTAACTTCAGGATTGCTGCCAGTCACCGTCTGCTGCTCATCACTGCGTTAGTGATTGTCGGTGTGGCAGGAGCTGCCATCTCCCGATCATTCGCTTTTAAGGCTAGTTTCAGCCGCTCCGCCGCGCCGAGCATCGCCTCCGGGCAGGAGTCTCGTCCAGGCAATCTCTCAAAGAAGTCGGTGGAACTCCTGGAGTTTGCCGGGCTGCGTCATCGAGTAACGTCTCGAAAGCCCTCGAGCATGGTCGAACCATCAAGCTTGCTCGCGACGACCGTGACGGCCACCAAGAGTGATTCGCTATTCCTCGACGTGGATGGAGATTTACAGGCTGATCCAGGCGATACTTTGCAATACAGCGTTAACATCAGTGCGAGTGGCGGAGATGCCACCGGGGTTTCGTTTGATGACACGGTCGATCCGAATACGGCGTTTGTGCCCGGCAGTTTGACGGCCACCGCCGTGGGTGTCGACGACAGCTATTCAGCCCTGGGCAACGTTCGAATCTCAGTGCCGGCACCCGGCGTGCTCGGAAACGATTTTACGGGCGTGCCTGCGGCGACCATTTCCGGGGCCCCTTCTTCATTCCTGAGCACCAATGGTGGCAACGTCGCCCTTAGCGCAGACGGAAGTTTTACCTACAATCCGCCTGCCGGCTTCGAAGGGAACGACACTTTCAACTACACGTTGACCAATGCCTCAGGCAGTAATTCGGCGACTGTGACCATCACGGTCAGCGGGATGATCTGGTTCATAAACAACAATCCCGGGGCTTGTGTCTCCAGTTGCGATGGCCGCTTGACCACTCCCTTCACTACCCTGGCAGCTTTCGCCGCCGTTAATAACGGGGTCAGCAATAATCCGGCCGCCAATGACAATATCTTCTTGTATGAAAGCGCCATCGACTACGTTGGCCCGGTGACCCTGCTAAATGGGCAGCGTTTCATCGGCCAGGATTCCACGGCCAGCCTGGCATCGATCACCGGGCTTACCCCGCCCACCTACAGCGATCCATTGCCCACCATGAACAGCGGCAACGGCGTGATCGTTAACATCACCAGTGCCGGCAGTTCAATAAACGTCGCATCGGGCAACACCCTTCGCGGCTTTACCGGAGGGAATTCGGCAAGCGACATCAACGGTTCCGGCTTTGGCACGCTTACCGTTTCCGACGTCACCCTGAACGGAACCGGCCAGGCGTTAGACCTGACAACCGGCACACTCGCGGCGACCTTCGGCAGTATCTCGTCAACTAACAGCGCCATCACGGGCATTAGCCTGACCAGCGTGGCGGGCAGTCTCACAACACCGTCGACCACGGTCACGAATCCAACGGGCATGGGTATCAGTGCTGGAACATCGAGTGCCACGCTCAATTTCGGCAACACGACTTCCACAGGTTCGGGCGGCACCGGCGTTAGCCTCCTGACCAACACCGGCACCATCACCTTTGGCTCGCTTAATATCTCTCCCGACGCAAATGAGCGCGGCTTGCTGGCAACCGACAACAGCAACACCATAACCTCTACCAGCGGCGCGATCAGCACGAGCGGCGCGGCCGCGGTTGAGGTTACCCGGGGAGTCGGTACTACACCTCTGGCAATCTCGCAGACCAGTGTTTCTGCCAGTGGCGGGACGAACGGCATCGTTCTGAGCAACACAAACGGCAGCTTCACCGTCGCCGGTAGCGGCGGCGTCTGTTCCAGTTCCGTAAGCTGCACGGGTGGCGCGATCCTGAACACGACGAACGCGGTCCTCCTGACCAATGCAACCAACGTCTCAATCGATCGCATGTTCATTCAGAACACGATTGACAGTGGAGTTAAAGGAACCAGGGTAGTCAACTTTTCTTTCACCAACGGCAGGATTGACAACTCAGGCACCGGTCTCGCCGCGCAGACCTCAAACATCGCTTTCAACACCACGGTGGCGGGTACCGAGAATAACCTCTCGGGTACCGTCACGATTACCGGTAATACGCTTTTGAACGCCTACTTTCATGGCATCGACATCTTCAACTTCAATGGCACCATCGCCGACGCGAACATCTCAAACAACACCATCACGAGTACGACCTCGACAGCCACTTCGAAGGGAAACGCCGTCAGGATCATTGCGTTCGGTAACGCGGCTACCGTGGCTAACGTCAACGACGCCACCATCAGCGGCAACACCATCACCAACTTCCCGAGCGGTGGCGGCATCATCGTGCAGGGAGGCAACGCCAACAACGCTGCGGCTCCGCAGGGGACGCTGGGTATTCCGAACGATGCGAGCAATCTCATCGACATCACGGGCAACTTCATCTCGGGCGCCAGTTCTGCAATCAAGATGAATACGAACGCGATCCAAACGAGTGTTAACGGCGTCGGGCGCATGAACGTTAACGTCGCCAACAATGGCACCGCCGCCAGCCCCATCACGAATATTGCCGGCAATGTCATCTCACTCTCAGTCCTCGGCAAATCGACCGGTACGGCGACGATCACTAATAATCGTATCGTAGCGAATCACACTCCCAACTTCGGCGGTCCGATCGGAATCAGCGCAGGCACCGGCAGGACCTTCGCGGTCACCGACGTCCCCTCGCTCACCCTTTCGGTCACCGGCAACAACGTCAGTCAGACCGACGGCGCCGGGATTCAAGTCCGCGCGGTCGAAGCTCAGGGTTCAATTAATCTAAGTGTCAAGACCAACACTGTGGGCGCGCCGATCGCGACCGCCGCGCGGTCGGGCATCCGCGTTGACGCGGGCGCCGCCGCCGCCGGGTCCGACAACGACGTTTGCCTGGACATCCAGAGCAACACCACCGCCGGCGGTACCGACGGTGTTGATACAGCCCCCGGAATCTCACTTCGAAAGCAGGGAACGAGCACGACCGTAAACGCCTTCGGCATTGAGGGCATGGGCGCGACCGCAACTCCAGGCGTGGAGAATTACGTGAACGGGCTTAATCCGGGCAGCTCGTCGGGAACGATAGGCGTCGGAGGTACATTGCTCCTCAGTGCGACGAGTGGCTTCTCAAATTGCGCTACGGCTCCGCTGCTATTTGCTGGCGGCGATGGAGAAAGCCTCAATGCGACCACTGCTGATGCAGGCCAGGGCCGATCGGGTGCTGAACAGGACGTCTTGTACCCCACTCGCGGCAAGGGTCCAGGCGGAAATGACATTCGTAAACTAAATCAATGGGAATTGATGGCACTGGTGCCGGCGGCCATTGAACGATGGCGAGAGGCTGGCATCTCTGCTGACGACCTGATGCGTTTACAAGCCGTGACCTTTGAAGTCGCAGACCTGCCGGACGGGCAGCTTGCCATTGGTACATCAAGGACCGTCAAGATCGACGCGACTGCCGCCGGATACGGCTGGTACTTCGACCTTGCGCCAAAAGACGATACGGAGTTTGAGGTAGCTGTTCCCGGCAGGGAGCTGCAAACCACAGAGCAGAGCCCCGCCTTCGGGCGCATGGATCTGCTGACGGTGGTCATGCGTGAACTAGGGTTGGCGTACCAGCAGGGCAAGAAAAAACTCCCACAACAACTGCGACCGCTGATGCAGAACACTCTGTCACCGGCCGTCAGGCGCTTGCCGGATTCTCCGAACATTCAATTGCGACGCGTCTCAATCGGAGTTTCAGCTATTAGCCAACCAGGCAAAGAAAAGAGTCTGGTTGCTCGAACTGGCCGCACTGCCGCATTCCGCCCGAAGCCAGCGGTTTCCAGATCGCCGGTTTCGGTAGGGAACGCTGCGGCCAATACAATGGCCAAAAACGCTGCTCGTCAAAGCAGCCGACTGATGCACCATGCGCCGATGAACAGGACGACGGTGGCCGGTTTCAGCAGCATTATGCTTGCCGATGTCCTGCTCAATATCGGTACGCTACCGTCGGGTGAGAGCGTTGCGATCACCTTCAAGGTAACCGTCGATAATCCGTTTAACGGAGCACTGGCCCAGGTTTCTAACCAGGGTACAGTTTCGGGGAGTAATTTCGCGGACGTGCTCACAGACGATCCGACTGTTGGAGGGGCGGCCGACCCGACGGTGACGCCAATCGACTTGGCGCAGGTTTCCGTGGCGGTGTCGCCAACTTCGGTGGCGGAGGATGGCGCTACCAATCTGGTCTATACGTTTACCAGGACCGGCTCCACTGCGGGCGCTATGACCGTGAACTTCAGCGTGGGCGGCACTGCCTCCTTCACTGAACCCGATTACACCCAAACCGGCGCCGCGAGCTTTACCGCCAGCAGCGGAACAGTGGTGATACCGATTGGCTTCTCGACGGCAACAGTAACCGTCGATCCTTCGCCCGATTCCACCGTTGAAACCGACGAGACGGTAAATCTAACCGTGACGTCCGGCACGGGCTACGGGGTAGGTAGCCCGAGCGCTGCCAGCGGCACCATTACCAACGACGATGCTGACGTCAGCATCGCGGTCTCTCCCTCTTCAGTTGCTGAGGATGGAGGCACCAATCTGGTCTACACGTTCACGCGCTCCAACATCACCGGCGGGGCGTTGACGGTGAACTTCACGGTGGGCGGAAGCGCGAGTTTCCCTGGCGACTACTCGCAGAGTGGCGCCGCCAGCTACAGTTCGTCGGCGGGCACGGTGACCTTCGGAGCGGCCAGCTTGACGGCGACGGTAACGATTGATCCGGCCACGGATAACACGGTCGAACCCGATGAGACAGTAAACCTGACACTGGCTTCCGGCGCAGGCTAC
>DATKIS010000198.1:0-4586 GCA_035543975.1 Pyrinomonadaceae bacterium | reverse complement strand
TTCAGGCAAAGATCGCGATACGCTTCAGGCTGTCATTTCAAGTCTGAAAGGGAAAGATTTCGGGATCGACATGCAGTTTTCCAACTATCGAACGAACTGAAAACGTCACGCTAACTAGAATGCAAACAGCCGGAAATACACTTGCCGTTGAAGACCTCCAACTGACGGCAAAGCGCATCTTCAGTCTAATCGCTGCGGAACTCGCCCAAGTTGAGTCTGAGTTTGAACGCCAGGCGCAGTCGAATGTTCAGGTCATTGCTTACCTGGCGGAATACTTGCGCGAGTCAGGTGGCAAGCGGGTGCGGCCGGCTCTGACCATCCTTTCAAATTATGCGGTCGGCGGCGACGGCTCGGCGTACAACTCAATTCGCATAGCCACGGTGATGGAGTTTCTCCATACGGCCACGTTGGTCCATGACGACATTATCGATAGTGCCGACATGAGAAGGAATCGTCCAACCGTAAATGCGATCTACGGAAACGAGACCGCCGTGTTGATGGGCGACTGGCTTTACATGTCAGCATTTGAAACCAGCCTCGCTGAAAGATCGTTGCCCATTCTCGACATCCTTACCCGGGTCACTCGCAAGATGACCGAGGGTGAACTGCTACAGTTGACTACGCTGGGCCGCTCCGACATTTCCGAAGAGCAATACCTCGACATCATTGAAAGAAAGACGGCTTATCTCTTTAGCGCGTGTTGTGAGGTCGGGGCCATACTCGGCGGTGCGAGTCGGGACGGCTCGTCGCATCCCGACCTTTCGAGCGCCGGAGCGACGGAGTCTGAGCGGAAAGCGTTACGCGATTACGGAATGAACCTGGGGCTGGCTTTCCAACTAACCGACGATCTCCTCGACTTTACGTCAACCGATGACGCTTTGGGCAAGGGAGCCGGAGTCGATCTGTTGGGAGGGAAGGTGACGCTGCCGTTGATTTATCTGCTGGCAAGCGATGGATCGGCGCACGAAAAGGTTCAGACCGTGATTAGCGAAAAGACTTACGAACGCATCTCCCGGCGCGAGTTGTTGGAGTCTATTAGTCGCGCCGGGGCAGTCGAACTCGCGCGCGCACGAGCAGACGAATACGCGGAGGCGGCGAGGACCGCGCTTGATATCCTGCCCGATTCTGAGTATGTCCAGTCGCTGAGGGCGATCCCTACCTACGTAATCGACCGTGATCGCTAGTCGACGTAAAGCAAACTGTTAGTTTGCTTCAGTCATTAGTAAAGCAACTGTTAGTTTGCGTCCAACTCCAGTATTGTGAAAAAGCCCAAATCCCTTTAAGATTCGCCCAATGGTAGACCGTCCCAGTGAAAACCTTCTATCCCGGCTGGAGCAGAGCTTGCGCCAGTCGCGCACCGCTCGTATGCACCTGGCTGCTCGCCTAAGAGAACTGGAATTGGAGGCTGACGCAGTGCGTGCTGAGCTGGCCGAGATGGACACGCTGGCTAGCCAAAGCGAAGCGGCAATCTATCGCGTTCTGACATCGGTACTGGCGTCGGGAAATCTTGCGGTTAGCAACACGCCCGCGGGCTTGCCTTCGGATGCGGAGCTGGAAGCAGCCATGCGTCCCGCGGCTCAGCAACCTCGCCAGCATTTTGGCATTGAAGCTCGGCGGCAGGAGATCCCCACCGTGCGGCCAAACACGGAAGCTCTTAGCGATCGGTTTATGGATCGGACGATTCCCCAGGCAGTCACACTGCTGCTCCGGGAAGAGGGAGGCGCACTCCACGTCAACGAGATCTATAACCGTTTGCTCGAAGGCGGCTTCAAGTTTACTGGTCAGAATCCCACCATCAGCATCGCCGTTTCCCTCAATCGAAATACCCGCTTCAGAAAAACTGCCCCCGGCACGTTTGACCTTATGATGCGTGATGCCTCCAAAGCGTCGTAACTGCCGCCAACCGTCGGGCCGCCAACCGCCAGAGAGAATGTTAGAAGATTTTCCATTTTCCATTTGGCATTTCTCATTTGTCATCGCCGGAAGGCACCAGCGATCGTATTCCAATGCAAATGAGAACTGTCAAATGATATATGGAAAATTTCCTCTTTGGTCCCGCTCTCTTGGCGCTCGTCGGAGACACCAATAGAATACTTCCATGCGCGCAATGATTCTTTCCGCCGGTTACGGCACCCGTCTGTGGCCCCTGACCGAAGACCGTACTAAACCTGCAATTCCGATTCTCGGCAAACCGCTGGTGGGTTATGTCGCCGAGTATGTCGCCGGCTACGGCTGCCACGAAGTAGTCGTGAATCTACACCACCGTCCCGAGTCTGTTCGACGCGCCCTGGGTGACGGAAGCAAGTTTGGAGTGAAGCTCCATTATGTGGAGGAGCCGGAAATCCTGGGGACAAGTGGCGCGTTGGACAATGCCCGAGAGCTCCTCTCAGACGAAACCTTCATTGTCATCAATGGCAAGATCATCACTGACATTGACCTTAACGCAGCGCTGGAAACTCACCGCCAAACCAAGGCCATTGCTACTCTGGTTCTCCTGCCAAACGCTGCCTGCGAGCGTTTTTCAATTGTCGAAACTTCCGAAGGTTTGCTCCGTGGGTTTGGTGGAATGCCGGCCGGAGCCGACTTTTCTGATGAGTGTCCGCCATTCATGTTCACTGGAATCCAGATACTCGAGCCCCGAATCTTCGACTACATCCCGCGCGGGGTTTTTTCCCACTCCACTACCGATGTCTATCCGCAGGCGGTCGCAAACGGGGAACGCGTGGCGGTGCACGTCGCTAGCGGGCGCTGGTACGAACTCTCCACCATTCAGCGTTACCTGCACATCGGCCTGGGCTTGATGCCCCAACCGGGGCCAAGCATCAGCCAGGGTAGCGGGTGCAATATCTCCGATGGCGCTGACGTGAGCGAGGCAATTCTCTGGGACAACGTCACGGTCGAAGCTGGCGCGCGGGTGAAACGCGCAATACTGGCCGACCAGGTCAGGGTCTCTGCTGGAGAGGTCATCGAGGATGCTGCCGTGGTTCCAGCCTCACTGGTACAGGGAACAACTCCGCCCCCCAAAGCGCTCAAAGGAGAGGTTCGGGGGCAGAATTTTGTCGTGCCTTTGACAGGGTGATACAATCCTATTCATATTACGAAGCATAAATGGCGGGACTGATGTAGACAGTCCCGCCGATCTTTTCGCAGTCCGGGATGCCTTTCTTTTCCGCAATGAGCGCAGCTAAACAAGGAACCACCAACGGGTTCGATCTCTCCGCTTCAGAGCGGCTTTTGAAGTTTCTGGAGACCGAAGGCTTCGAGAATCCCCTGGTGGTGCCGCTCACTCCGGATGCCTCCACTCGTAATTACTTCCGGATTCCGTGGAAGAGAGGGAAGGCCATCGCGGCGGTTTACCCGGAAGCGTTTGATCCGGAAGTCCATCCGTATTTGGACGTGACTAGACTCTTCCTTGAGAACTCGATTCCCGTTCCTGATATCTATGCGGTCGACGGATCCACGGGAATTATCGTGCAGGAGGATTTGGGTGACAGGCAGTTATTTCGCGTTTACGAAGCCGCTCCTGACGTGGAATGTGAAGAGTACAAGGAACGCGCGGTCAAACTAATTGCGCAGATTCAGAGAGCGACGGCGAAGGCATATGAACGGCAGTCGATTTCCAGCCGCCTGGCTTTCGATGAACCGAAACTATCCTGGGAGTTGGATTTCTTCGTCGAACATTACTTCGGCAGCTTGAGAAAAGAGACGCTGAGACACGCGGAGTCCGCTGAACTAAAAGCCGAGCTCAACGACATCGCGGCCGAACTATCTGCTCGCCCACGAGTTCTCTGTCACCGCGACTTCCATGCTGCAAACCTGATGGTTGACAGCCAGAACCGCCTGCGCGTGGTCGATCATCAGGATGCGCGCATGGGGCCGGTGACCTACGATCTGGTTTCCTTTCTGCTGGACCGGCGTTCCGCTCCGCCTTCGTTTGCCGAACTCCGGGCCTTCAGATTATTTCTATTGGAGGAGCGCCGGCTCCTGGGCCTTGATACATTTGATCCCGACGACTTTGCGCGCGAGTTTCGGTTGATGACGATCCAACGAGGTCTTAAGGCGATCGGGACGTTTTCGTATCAGACCGCGGTCTGTAATCGCGCCGCTGCGTATGAACAGTTTATTCAGCCGACACTGGCAATCGTGCTGCTGGCCGCAGAATGGCTCGACCGCTTCCCGATACTGCGGGGGATGATTCGAGATCGAACGCCGTAAAGCAAACTGTTAGTTTGCTTCGCCAGCGCAATTGACCCTTGCAATCAAGGTTGTCAGAATTCAACCACGAGCAAACTAACAGTTTGCTTTACATATCAAGGACACGAAAAGAGTAAATGGTAACGGAATCAAAAGCATTGGAAACAACTTCATCACGGACCTTTATCAACCAACTTGCGGAACATGTTGGTCAGGAAGTCACCATCAAGGGTTGGCTTTATAACCTGCGTTCGAGTGGGAAGATCCTCTTTCCGCAACTTCGCGATGGCACCGGCGTCGTGCAGTGCGTTGCCTTAAAGAATTCAGTGTCGCCGGAGGTCTGGGAGTCGCTTAAGGCGTTGGGTCAGGAATCCGCCCTGGCGATTAGAGGG
>DATKIS010000197.1:0-6310 GCA_035543975.1 Pyrinomonadaceae bacterium | reverse complement strand
CGTCTTTGATCTTTACTTCCGGTACGACTGGCCGCCCCAAAGGCGTGATGCTTTCGCATCGCAATCTCACCAGCATGGTCTCCATGCTGTCGTCCGTCTTCGACATGAGCACTAAAGACGGCGTGCTTTCGGTGTTACCGCTCCATCACACCTTTGAGTTCTCTACCGGCTTTCTGACACCGCTGAGCCGCGGCGCCCAGATAACTTACTTACCAGAGCTAACCGGCGATGCGCTGTCACGGGCCATCAAGAATGGCCACGTCACCGGCATGGTCGGCGTCCCGGCGTTGTGGGAACTTCTACACCGCCGCATCAAGAACAAGCTCTACGAACGCAGCGACTGGATTGGTAAAACTGCCGAGTCAATGATCAGGGGCAACGCCTGGCTAAGAGAGAAAACGCATTTGAATCTGGGGCCCATCGTGTTTTATCCGATACATGAAGGGCTCGGCGGCCGCATTCGCTACTTCATTAGCGGCGGCTCGGCCCTGAGCGAACAGATTCAAAAAGATTTCCAGGGCCTCGGATTTACCATGCTCGAAGGCTATGGACTGACCGAAGCTTCGCCGGTCCTGACGGTCACCAGACCTGAAAACGGTCTGCTGATGGGAAGTGTGGGACGTTCGTTGCCGGGCGTCGAAGTCAGGATTTCAGATCCGGATGCGAGTGGTGTGGGTGAAGTAATCGCCCGCGGACCAAACGTCATGCTCGGATACTATTCCGACGAAGCCGCCACCCGCACGTCTCTCGTCGATCGCTGGCTCTACACCGGCGACTTGGGAAAACTCGATGACGACGGAAACCTCTACCTCGTCGGTCGCTCGAAGGAGATCATTGTCGACACCAACGGGAAGAACGTGTATCCGGACGAGCTCGAAGAAGTCTATTCCAATTCGCCGTACGTCAAGGAACTGAGCATTGTCGGGCTGGCCGATGGGATTGGCGAGAAGGTGGCGTGCCTGGTGGTGGCAGATGACGATTACGATATCGCGCTTTCGCGGGCCGAGTTGCGTCAGCGGGTTGAAGAACATTTCCGCGAGGTGTCGGCTGCTCTTCCCTATTACAAGCGGGTCAAGGTCTTGCACTTCACCGATATCGAGCTGCCACGAACGGCCACGCGAAAAGTGAAGCGAGGCGAGGTGGTGGATATCCTCCAGGGCCTGGAAAGCGACGCTAAGCCTGATTCGTCGGTTCTCAAAGAGCAGTCAACCGATTCAGAGAGTCGTTGGCTGATCGGAATAGTGGCTAATGTCACCAACCGCTCCCGCGATGAGATCTCGCCTAACTCAAGACTCGCCGACCTCGGATTCGATAGCTTGATGTTTGTGGAACTGGCGACGGCAATCGAGAACGCCGGCGGCTCGCTTACCGCTCCCGAGCGTCTGAACGAGGTGCAGGACCTGAGAGAGTTGGCGAGCGTAGTGAGCCGAAGACCCGGCGCGGCTCGGGCCGCCACCGCCGCAGCCTCGACGCGTTCCCAGGCTCGCCGGGTTGAAGATGAAATTAACGTCCCGTCCTTTGTCAGCCTCGCGGGCAATAAGGCCGGTGACGTTTTGCAGAAGCTTTTCTACGACCGCTTCCTGAAGACCCACTACGAGGGTCGAGCAAACATTCCGGTCCACACAAACTTCATCGTCGCCGCCAATCACACTTCCCATCTGGACATGGGGTTGACGAAGATGGCCTTGGCCGACGCCGGTAAGGACATGGTTGTGCTGGCCGCCGCCGACTATTTCTTCGACACGAAATACAAGCGCGCTGTGATGGAAAACTTTACCAACCTGGTGCCGATGGAACGCTCCGGTTCACTCCGGCAGTCGCTCCGCCACGCGCATTCGTTCCTGGAGCGCGGTTACAACGCGCTCATCTTTCCCGAAGGTACGCGTTCGCTGACAGGCGAGATGGCCGACTTCAAACCGGTGATTGGTTATCTCGCGCTTCATGCGCGCGTCGGGATTCTGCCCATCTACCTTCACGGCACCCACGAAGCCATGCCGAAAGGCTCGAACATTATTAAGAGCCGGGAGGTCGGCGCTCGCATTGGCCGTTACCTTCCCGTCGAGGACCTCGAGGAGATGACCAAAGGAATGGCACGGGCCGAGGCCTACCGGTTAATAGCGGCGCTGGTGAAGCATCAGGTCGAGAACCTCCGCGACGGGACCCGGCTGGAGTTTGACGCCAAGGCAGTTCGCAAGCAATGGAAGGCTGAGCGCCGCGCCCAACTGACCGGCAGAGAGCCGGTGGAAGAACCTGTGTCCTGAAACCCATGGAATCAGTATTTCGGAAGTAGAGTTGGAGGAAAATTGTAGGGGCGGCACTCCGTGGCCGCCCCCCCTTTTTCGGGAGCTCAAACGTGGGGAACCATCCAGAATCCCATCGAGGGGAGGCCACGGAGTGGTGCTCCTCCAACTTAGGTACGGTCCTCGAAATCCACGAAGCTCACAAGAGCATTCGAGTCTAAAAGTCGTTGAACTCCGCGGAAGAAGCAGGCAAACATGGCAACTACTACAAAACGAACCGCCCGCATGACGCCGGTCAAGGCCGGCACCAAGCGACGCGCGGCGATTGAGAAACGTCCGCGGGCGGCGACCCTAATCACCGGCGGCACCGGCTTTCTTGGTTCGCATCTCGTCAAGCAACTGGTCGCCGATGGAACGAAAGACATTCGGGTGATGGCCACTTCGATACCCGACTGGCTGGTGGGGCTGGGGGTTGAAACCTTCGAAGGTTCGATCACCAACGCCAGCGATTGCCAACGGGCAGTTGATGGGATCAACGAGATCTATCACCTGGCCGGCAAAGTATCCCGCGAACGCGACGACGCGCGCGAGATGTATAAGGTGCACGTCGAAGGAACGCGCCTATTGTGCGATGCGGCCAAAGCAGCCGACGTAAAAACCATCGTGCTGGCCTCAACCAGCGGCACCATCGCCGTGACTGACGACGGCGAGGTGGTGCCGGATGAATCTTACCCGCCTCCGCTCGACATCATTTCCCGCTGGCCCTACTACGCCAGCAAAACTTATCAGGAGATGGCGGCGCTCGAACGCTTCAACGGCAAAGGACTGCGCCTGGTAATCATGAACCCGAGTCTCTTGTTGGGACCAGGTGATGACCGGTTGAGTTCAACCAAGGTGATACTGGATTTTATGGCGCGCAAGATAAGTGCGGTGCCCACCGGCGGGTTGAGTTTTGTGGATGCCCGCGACGCGGCCCAGGCCTTTCGCGTAGCCATGAAAAAGGGCCGGCACGGCGAGCGCTATTTGATGGGTACGGCCAATTGGACGTTTTCGAAATTCTTCGGTCGGCTCGAGCGACTGACCAAAGTGGCAGCGCCGAAGATTGCCCTGCCGGCAAAGTTCGCGGTCGCAGGTTCACGCCTGGTAGATTCACTTTTCAAGCAGTGGAACTTTGCGTCGCCAGTGGAGCCCGGCGCAGTCGAGATGGCCCAATACTATTGGTATCTGAACTGCGGCAAGGCTGCCCGCGAGCTGGGCTTTCGCCCGCGCGATCCCGGTGAGACGCTACACGAAACAGTTGTCTACGTGCGTGAGAATTTCCTCGGCGGCGACGCGTTTAGGAAGTAAGGGCAACGGGGGAAGAGGGTAAGAGGGGAAGAGGGTAAGGGGGAAAGGTAAAAGGAGAGCCTCAGCCGTTTCCCCGTTCATCCGTTCCCCGTTCACCCGTTCCCCGGTTCACCCGTTCCCCCTTCCCCTATTCCCCTTTTCCCCCCAAGGTTTATTCCCCGAGCGCCGCATACTTAAACAGCCTGAACCGGTATCGCTGCTGGTCGCGAATCTTCTTCGCAATAACTGCATGGAGGTTCTCGTCCCAGGTCGTGTACTGATCGATGAACTTGTCCGCCTCAGCCTTGCTGCCCTCAGACTGAACTTCCAAAACCTTCTTCAGCATCTTGCCGGCTACTTCGTGATATTTGTCGTAATGAATCCGCATCGTCTTCGTTGAAGGTTCGTAAGTCAGCAGCCCATTTTCGAGAAAGAAATTCCACTGCATGAGTTGCATGGTGTTGTAGGGCTGATCGCGGCGCGGCTTGTTGTTCTGCAAAACCCGGTGGATGCCGCCGGCGTAAACGCTGCGGAGTTGAGACTCGGTGTAGTAACCCTGCTTTCTGAGTGCCTCAGCCACAAACAACGACACCAGGTCGGCTTTCATTTCCTCCATCGCGCTCGCATTATCCAATAACGCTTCATCCAGGTCGCGGTTGTCTTTGGTTCGATCCACTCCCAGGTAGTGGCCTACCTCGTGCCAGAGCGTGCGATAGAAATTGCCGTCGGGCGTCAGCGCCTTCGCTTGTTGGGTTCCGACTGCTGCCTCGAGCACGCCTGAGGTTGCCTGGTTGATGTTCGGGTCGCGCATGATATTGGCGCGCAGCAGAATGGTGCGCCCGTATCGTCGCGCCAGGTAACTTTCGTTGGGAAGAATCGTGGCGGTGTTCCCTCCCCGCGACTGGCCAAAATCAGCGACCACATCGTAAACACCTACCGGGATGTCTTCACGTATCTTCTTGTGGCGATCATAGGGCAGCGAATCCTCCAGCGCCTGCAGGCCTTTCATCGCCTGCCGCAGCGCGGTGGTTTCCTGTTGCCGGGTGGCGAGCACATTGAAAGCAAAGAAGGTCTTCACCCCGAAGAGTTCGTCGTCATAAGTTTCGTAGGAACCAATCTGAGCGTTGAGGTTCTTGAAGCGACCGGTCACCCAGGCAGCGTCTCCCGACTCATAATCGTCTGACAATAAGTCGCGGCCGCGGTTGCGGAGAAAGCCGGCAAACTCTTCGTCGTCTTTTTCCACTGCCTCGGCCGCCTGGTTCAGCAGCGTGTAAGCCTTCATCAACTCATCGGCGTAAGCGACCGAGTAGGGCACCGCATAGAAACCGGTTCGGCCACGCGAAATCGTGACGCGCGATTGCGAGCCGCGTTGCGAGACCTGCAATGTCTGTAGTTCGTTTCGCAGGCCGGGATGGAGAACGTCCAGGGCGGGATAACGTTTCAGGGTGGCCAGATCTGCCGCAAGGTTTTTCGGATTCGCCCAACGCACCACGGTGCGCAGCCCCAGAAGTTTAGGGCGTTGCTCGGGGTGGGCTTGCAGAAACTCTTCCACTTGTTCCTTCTTCACGCCCCATGGATAGACGTTCTTGCCGGGTTCGAGAGGCGCCACCGGCAGAAATGGCTCACGCTTGTTCTCTAACGTGGTCGCGATTGGGCCTTGAGACAGCCGATAGAGCGTGAGCAGATTTTGGGTCGACGTGGGCGAGCCCAACTGGGTGTTCAGTTGCACGAGAGCAGCTGAGCTCGACAAGGCCTCCGGATGCCGCTGCTTTTCATAAAGACTCTGGAAGATCTTTCCAACCTCTATCAAGGTGTCCAGGGCCTTTCGTTCCCCGACAGTCAGGTGTGCCAGCTCAGGCGCCAGGCGAATCGTCTGCGTTTTGTCGATGATCGGCTGGCTCTTCTCGATCGGCCAGTAGCCGGGCGGCAAACCTTTGGTGGTGTTCATTCGTGATTTAGTTTGGGCGAATCCGGAGACCCAGAAGCTTGAGAGCAATAGTAGGACTACCGCGAGTCTTCTCATAATTTACCTCAGCAAGTTTGATTCAAATATGATTCGACATCTTACAGGGCGGCTTGTCCAGGCGGCAAAGCGCAACCCTTTGGAGTGCGCCGGCTTGACGGCGCTTTTTGGAGTGCGCCAGCTTGACGGCCTTTTTGGAGTGCGCCGGCTTGACGGCGCTTTTTGGAGTGCGCCGGCTTGACGGCCTTTTTGGAGTGCGCCGGCTTGACGGCGCTTTTGCCGAGGAAGTGCCTCAACACTTGGCATGGTTGAGAAGTATCGCGAACAAAGCGGCGTCAAGCCGCCGCAGACCAAAGCGGCGTCGAGCCGCCGCACTCCAAAGGCTCTGTTTTCGGGCTGGCTGCACGTCGTTACTTTCGTCTGGCGTTTCCGGCATGCATCCGTCGCGTAATTCGGGCGCAACAAATGCTTCAGCGCCTTTCCTCACGGGATTCCGACTACTCTCGGGTCGGCCTCGGTCTTGCAGATGGTCTGAACCATGTCATCAGCATCATTCTTATCTGATCCGGCTCCCTACGGTTCCTACCACGAGGCAAACGGTGTTTCCGCCGTCGCCACCTTTCCGTCGACGAAGAAGACGTCCGATTTGCTTGAAGGCGTCGCACAACGCTGGCGCCGGGAGCGCCGACGGCGTAAGGTAGGCCGTGCCTATGACATGGCCCTGGAAATCGCACGGGTTATTCCTCGGGGATCGCGAGTGCTCGACGTTGGCTGTGGAGAT
>DATKIS010000196.1:0-4461 GCA_035543975.1 Pyrinomonadaceae bacterium | reverse complement strand
CTTACACCATCGACGACCTGCCGAACGGGTTGCGCTTGGTGACCGTCCCCACGGATTACCCAAACCTGGTTGCTCTTTACATTGTGGTTCAAGCCGGTTCGCGCAACGAAGTGGAGGCGGGTAAAACGGGGTTCGCGCATTTCTTTGAACACATAATGTTTCGCGGGAGTGAAAACTATACCGCGGACCAACGCGAGGCAATTTTCAAGCGCGCCGGCGCCGAGACTAATGCCTACACCTCAGATGATCGCACGGTCTACCACGCAACCTTCTCCAAAGACGATCTTGACGAGATCATGAAGATGGAGGCCGACCGCTTCTTGCGGTTGAAGTATGCGCTGCCCGAGTTTCAGACCGAGTCACTCGCGGTCAAAGGCGAGTATGACAAGAACAGTGCCAACCCATTCCGGCAGCTGTTCGAGCGACTTCGGGAGACTGCCTTCAAGAAACACACTTATTCGCATACCACGATGGGTTTCATCAAAGACATCGAGGCCATGCCTACGCAGTATGAGTACAGCCAGGAATTCTTCAAGCGGTTTTATCGTCCCGAGTACACCACGGTCGTACTCGTGGGCGATGTGACCCGAGCCCAGTCGCTCGATCTAACTAAGAAGTATCTCGGCGAATGGAAACGCGGCAATTACGTGGCAGACATCCCCGCCGAGCCGGCGCAGACCGCGCCGCTCAGTTCACATATCGATTGGCCCTCGCCGACGCTGCCCATTGTCGCAATTGCCTTTCGCGGCCCGGCCTACTCGGATGTCGAAAAAGACAAGATGGCCCTTGACCTGCTCGCGCAGGTAGCCTTCGGTCAGAACTCCGATCTTTATCAAACCCTGGTGCTCAAGGAGCAGAAGGTGGACACGCTGGGCGCAAGCTTTGACGACCAGATCGACCCGGAACTGTTCACCGCGTTTGCTCGGATTAAAGATCCAAAAGACGTTGACTATGTGCGCGAACAAATCATGGCTACCTACAAACGCTACACAACAGAGCTAATCCCACCGGCAAAACTTGACGCAACGAGATCGCGCCTGCGTTATGGCTTAGCGATGACGATGAATAGTTCAGACGCGATCGCTTCCTTGCTGGCGCCGTTCATCTCTCTGCGTCGCACCCCGGACACTATCGACAAACTGGCAGGCGTCATGGACTCGATTACTCCTGAGGACGTGCGAAACATGGCTAAGAAATACTTCCGCGACGAGAGCCGCACCATCGTCACCCTGGCAACCAAAGTGAAAGAGTCGGCGAAGAATGATGTCAACGAGGGAGGCAAACAATGAGACGTCTAATCACTACGCTACTCTTAACTTTCGCCGTGTTGATGCCGCTAGCGACATCGACGGGATTCGCAAATACACCGAACACCATGTCTACCAAGATCGCCAGTACCCTGCTGCCCAACCGTTCACCACTCGTAACCTTCCGGATTATCTTCATGACCGGCGCCGCCAATGACCCTGCCGGAAAGGAAGGCGTGGCCGCCCTGACCGCGGCGATGATGGCGCAGGGCGGGACGCGGACCATGTCGTATGAACAGATCGTCGAGGCCATGTATCCGATTGCCACTTCCTTCGATTCGCAGATCGACAAGGAAATGACGGTCTTCACCGGCACCACACATGTGGACAATCTCGACAAGTACTACGGTCTGGCAAGCCAGATGCTGCTCGACCCCGGTTTTCGCGCCGATGATTTCGCCCGTCTCAAAACCGACGCCATAAACTTTCTCAAGGTTTCTCTTCGTCAAAGCAATGACGAAGAGCTGGGGAAAGAGGTCCTTTACAACGTTATCTACAGCGGCCACGCTTACGGCCATCACAATATCGGCAGCGTCAGTTCGCTCGAAAAGCTGACGATCGATGACGTCCGCGCCTTTTACAAGGCGAACTACACTCAGGCCAACATGGTGCTGGGTCTGGCCGGCGGTTATCCGAAGGAACTACCCGCCAAAGTTGAGGCTGACTTTGCGAAATTACCGGCGGGTCAGGCGAGCAAAGCAAAATATGGGGCTCCCAAACTAGCGGGGGGTACACACATCTCGATGATCAAACGCGAAACCCGGGCGACGGGGATCTCGCTGGGTTTCCCAATCAACCTGACGAGGGCTGACAAGGACTGGCCGGCGTTGGCAGTAGTGGCATCGTGGTTTGGTCAACACCGATCGAGCAACAGCTATCTCTACCAGCAGCTACGTGAGGCGCGGGGTCTCAACTATGGCGACTACGCCTACATTGAATACTTCCCACGCGGGATGTTTCAGTTCACTCCCGATCCGAATCAGGGTCGCTCATCTCAGATTTTTCAGATTTGGATTCGTCCGGTAGTTCCCGAGAACGGGCACTTCGCGTTGCGCGCCGCCCTGTACGAATACGACAAGCTGGTGCGCGACGGAATGTCGAAAGAAACCTTTGAGGCAACCCGAGAATTCCTGACCAAGTACAACAACATCCTGACCCAGACGCAGGACTCCCAGCTGGGATATGCGCTCGACAGCCGGTACTACAACATTCCGGATTACGTCCCCTATATGCGACAACAACTGGCCAAGCTGACGCTTGATGACGTTAACAACGCTATCCGCAAGTACCTCAAATCTGACGCGATGCGCATCGCAATCATCACCAAAGATGCTGAGGGACTGCGCGACGCGATCGTCAACAACAAGCCTTCGCCGATCACTTACAATTCGCCGAAGCCGAAAGAGATCACGGACGAAGATAAGGTGATTGAGAACTACAAGCTGACCGTGAAACCGGAAGCAGTGGTGATTGTGCCGGTCGAGAAGGTGTTTGAATAAAAAGCAAATAGGTCCTATATGCTCTATAGGACCTATTTTCCCTGCTGGAAGGATTGCTTCTTAATCGCCGCCCACGCCGGCGCCAACATGCTCGCGCTTTTCTTCACCGAGTGCTTCGGCGGCGTCAACAGCAGGCTCCTCTGGCGGCCGCCTCCGCTTGAGCTTTCCACGTACAGTGGTAAACGCACCCGTCAGTCGCCGCCAGCGCGCGGTGTGACGCAAGTCGTCTAGTAAAGAATAGACAACCGGTGTGGCAATCAAGGTGAGCAACAAGGAGAGGGTCTGTCCGCCAATAACCACAATTGCAATCGAGCGCCTTTCCTCGGCCCCCGGCCCGGTCCCCAGGGCCAGCGGAGTCATGCCGGCCACCAAAGCCATCGTGGTCATCAGGATTGGACGCAAGCGATCGCGATTACCCTGCATGATCGCTTCCGCGCGCTCCATGCCCTTCGCCCGCAAGCTGTTCATGTGGTCAATCTGCAGAATTGAGTTTTTCTTCACCACCCCAAAGAGCACGAGTATGCCCAGCGCTGAGTACAGATTGAGCGTGTCACCCGTCAGCCATAACGCCAGCAAAGCAAAGGGTACCGACAGGGGCAAACTCAGTAAGATAGTGACCGGATGGATGGTGCTCTCAAATTGTGAGGCGAGGATCATGTACATGAAAATGATCGACAGCAGGAACGCCCAGATGAACTCCGTAAACGTCCTTTCCAGTTCCCTGCCCTTGCCTGCCACTCGGGTGGTATAGGCAGGCGGTAGATTCATCGCGGCTGCCGCGCCGCGCATGGCTTCGATCCGATCAGCGAGGGCATAACCCGGCGCCACCGAGGCGCGCACTGAAACCTGACGTTCCCGGTCCAGTCGATCGATTCTCGACGGGCTTGTCTCGCGCTTGATCTTCACCAGGTTATCCAGCCGCACCAAGCCCCCACGCGAAGACGGGACGTATAACCGGCTGATCGAGCCGACATCACTTCGGTCCGCCTCGATCAAACGCAACTGCACATCGTAGTCTTCGTTCACCGACGGGTCGCGAAAGCGTGAAGCCTGATCGTCGCCGCCCACCATCACGCGCAAGCTAGTCGCGATATCGGATGTATCGACACCCAGGTCAGCCGCTCGTGCTCGGTCAATTTCCACCCGCAACTCAGGCTTGTTGAGCTTCAATGTTGTGTCGGCATCCACGATGCCGCCCACCGCTTGCGAACGTTTTAGCAAGTCCTCGGCGTATGCGGAGAGCGCAACAATCTCCGGCCCGCGCAAAACAAAATCGATATCAAACCGGCCACCCGCGCCGAAATTAAACGACTGCGCATTCCGGATACCCGCTCTCAACGGCGAATACTTCTGCAGTCGCCTTCTGACTTCCTGCATCACGTCCTGCTGGGAGTAGTTTCCCTTAAACGCGTTAAGCGGATTGCCCTTCCTCGTCTCCCTCCAGATTCGGCTAATGGAGACGGTTCTCTCCTCGTGCGGCGCAATCCGCACGTAGGCGCTGCCCTGATTGACGCCCCCGATAAAGCCGCCGCCGACCGACGACAGTACAAAGCTGACACCGGGCGTCGCCAGAATCTCTTTCTCGATCGCCAGCATCCCGTCGTTCATCCCCGCCAGGTTGGTTCCCTCGGGAGCGTTAATGTTTATCTCAAACT
>DATKIS010000195.1:0-2464 GCA_035543975.1 Pyrinomonadaceae bacterium | reverse complement strand
CGTAGACCGGAGCTTTTATTCGTGCCAGGTCGTCTTTGTTTTCAGGTGCTGACCCGTAGAACACAAACGCAGCCTTAAGCTTTCGATTGTTAGTCGCGAAACGGAAAGATTGGCTCCCTCCCCAACAATAACCGGTAACGGCAATCTTGCCGTTGGCGGCTGGAAGCTTCGTTACATAATCCGCCACCGCATTCAAGTCCGCGGTGATTTGGTCCGGGGGCAAATCTCGAATAGCTTTACCTACCCCGTTGCTATCGGCGGCCCGGATCTCGCTCGTCCCACCCCCATTTGGCCCCATTCCGGAAAGCAGATCCAGGGCTATCGCTACGTAGCCAGCTTCCGCCAACTGGTCCGTCAAGCTTTGCACCCAGTCGCTCATGCCAAAGATTTCGTGAATGACAATGACAGAAGTAGCTTTGCTCTTTACTTCGGGATAAACCACGAAAGCACTCACCTCGCGCTCGGTCGTTCCGCCCGCCGGCTTGTACTTCACTTTCACCCATTCTTGATGTCGGGGGACTTTGCCAAACGCTGCTTGGCCCACTCCTGCATCTCCGAATCGACGCCCGGGTTTGGAGTCATCGTGTTGGAGTGATGATCCATGTGATTTGGATTCACATTCTGCGCGGATGCGCATGAAGCAATAATCAAGCTGCCAAGGACAAAGGCCGCCAAAGTAATAGAACTCTCTTCATGGTGGTCTCCCGTAGAACCTATCAGGCCTAAGGCCTTGATTGTAGCAAAGCGGCTGGCGACAAAGGACCCGTCCAAAACCTGTGCTCGTAAACGTTTAGCTTAAGGCTCCTTTTTGATTACGACGCCGTCTTTCATCACAAACACAACGTGTTTCAGTGCGTTTGCATTGTCAATCGGATTCTCCGCTGTCGCGATGATGTCGGCTGCCAGTCCTATTCGAAGTGCCCCACGGTCTTTGTCGACGCCCAGCAGCCGTGCTGCATCGATAGTCATTGCCTTGACCAGGGCGGACGCCGAAACCCCAGCTTTAATCCATGGCTCAATTCCGGAGATCGCCAACGTTCCACGCGTTTGACCCTCCACGGCATCTATTACATCGGTACCGTAAACCAGCGGGACTCCGATCCGGTACGCTCGGCGCAGCCGATCAATCCATTGGTCGTTCGTTCCTGGGATGCTAAGTGCGAGGTACTCCGTCCCAACCAGCGCTACATTGTTCTTTTTGGCCAACTTCAGGTCATCGTCCGTCATATCAAATCCATGTTCGATCGAGGCCACTCCCGCCAACGCCGCGTTGTGAGCTCCCTGCCGCGTCCAACAGTGCGCAGCCAACCTTAGTCCGGCTCGACCAGCTTCCTCCACCATGAAACGAATGTCATCCGACGTGTAAATATACTTTTGGTCATCAACTACAATCTTAATTACGCGCGCACCGAAATGGATATTCTCGCGGATGGCTTTAACCATCTCGTCACGGGTATCGGCGTAGAAGTACTCCGGCTCACCCAGCTTGGGCTTATCCTGCTGAAGTTGGAATTGACCACCATACGGAGCGATGATCCGGCCCGCATTTACAATCGTGGGGCCCGGAACAATGCCTGTTTCAATCGCCCTTCGAAGACTGGAGCACGCGTAATTCCCTTCATTGCCGATATCGCGAACGGAAGTAAAACCAGATTCCAACATCTCCCGCGCATTTGCGACTCCCTCGATGGCCCGAAATGAATCCGGATCATTCAGCGTGGTGTAGAAGTAGCGGCCGTTGTCGCGAATCTTCTTAACGGTCATGCAAAGATGCGTGTGCGCATCAAATAATCCGGGGAGCACTGTAAACCGCGAGAGATCGATTACCGTTGCCCCCATGGGAACGTTAATGCTTGGACCAATCGCAGTTATTTTCCCCTGCTGAACTAGAATGGTTTGAGTGCTGCTGATCTTACCAGTGTCGGGATCGACGATTCGACCAGCCCTAACCGCGATCGTTTGCGCCTGCCCCCAAATCGGGAACAGCAGTATCCCGAGAAGCAGCAACCGAAGAATATTCTGAATCATGACTCTTCGTCTCTCCTTTACGGTTCCCATAAATTACTCTTTCCAGGGTCCCGCGTATGTTGTTTGAAATGGTTCTGCGATCGCGTTGACATACTGCCAGTGGAGTCGGGTTAACTGCTTTACGTGAAGGTAATCATGGGCGAGCCATGACGCCAGAAGGTCACCTGCACTAATGACACCATTGGGATGTTCGTGGCGATTATGCCAGTTTGGTGTCGGCAACTGCCTTAGCCACAAAAGAGACTTTTCACGTTCAGCCAGGAAACTTTCGAGTGACGCTCCGATGTCTCTTTCGTTGTAGCTGCGTTCAATCACCCACGTCTGTGGGTCAATCCGTGGCCACGGCGTTTCTGGATTGGTTAGGATCAAATCGAGTCGGTGGCGAAAGTCTTCCCTTTCCTCATCGTAGAGGTGGTTTATTACCTCGAGGATTGAC
>DATKIS010000194.1:0-2492 GCA_035543975.1 Pyrinomonadaceae bacterium | reverse complement strand
GAATCCAGCCACTGGCCGCCGATCCAGTGCATGGCAGTTCTGCCACTCGCCTTCTCCCGTGTCGACATCTCCGTTTGCCTGCTCGTTGTCACAGAAGCGCTCTCCTTTCTTAAAGACAGTCCGTGTTTCTGATTCATTCTGGAGCTATGACAGGCGGGAGTAGAACATGGGGCGCGCAGGCGAATCTATTGGACGAAGGTATCGGTCGACACTTTCTTTTACGACCCAATACCAAAGTAGGATGGACATCCCCGTTGGGGAGGCGCAACATCAGCCACAATCCCGACCACGCCCGACTACGGAGGGCTAACACAATCCGAGTGAGACCCGTGCTGACTCCTCGGACTCGTGTCGTTGAAGCGCTTTGCACAAAAAGGCGGCTTTTTGAAGTCGGCCAAGCCGACGACTGATAATAGCCCAGCACTTCAGTGCTGGGAGCAGCGAGCCAAAAATTCTGCAGTCCGTGAAACGGACGGCTGAATTATTGAAGGACTTCAGTCGTCCGCTTCCCGGACTCATTTGATCTATGCGTTTTATTCCCAGCACTGAAGTGCTGGCCTATTGTCAGTCGTCCCGCTTCGCGGAACTGTATTTGGACTTTCTGTGCAAAGCCGTTGAGGCTTCAAACCAAATGAACGACCAGATCATGATCGGAACGCTGGCGGAACTCCCCGGATGGTTGCAAGCAGCCGGCTGGGGCCTGCTGTCTGCATCCGGTCTGCTGATCGGCGCCTTGGTTGGCTACTACACATCGCTTCAGCACACGACCATCTCCCGCACGATGACTTTCGCAGCGGGCGTACTTCTGGCAGTGGTGGCGGTGGACCTGGTGATCAATGCGCGTGGCGCGGCCAGCCTGCCCTGGACGGTCATAGGTCTGCTGTGCGGCGCGGCGGCGTTCAGTTCCGTAAACTGGCTACTCTCACGCTACGGGGGGAAGCACCGAAAACGCTGCGGCGAATGCGTGGAGCAGCCGGGAGAAGAGCAGCAGCGCGGTAGCGGACTGGCCATCGCGGCCGGCACGTTTCTCGACGGCGTTCCTGAGGGAGTGGTGCTGGGGTTGAGCGTGCTGCACCACGGAGCGCCCGGCCTGGGGACGGTCGCGGCGTTCTTTCTGGGAAACATCCCGGAGGCCTTATCGAGCAGCGCCGGAATGCGGAAGGCGGGACGGTCCGCGCGCTACGTGTTTGGCGTCTGGATTGGAATCGCCTTGATGATCAGCCTGGCAGCGGCGGTTGCCGGACTTGTGCTCCGAGGCACCGGACCGGCGGTCCGGGGGACGGTTGAGGCGTTTGCGGCGGGAGCGATTCTGGCGTTGGTCTCTGAAACGATGATCCCGGAAGCATTCCATGGTTCGCCGCAGTTTAATGGTCTGCTGCTGGTCGTTGGTTTTGTAGCCTTACTGATCCTGCTGGTTCTCAGCCACTGAACTCACTGGGCGAAGGGCTCGGTTATGCCCGGCAGGTCGAGCCAGCACCAGCACTGATGACGGGTGTGAAAACTCGAGATGCGATGAACAACGCTGAAAGCGTTCGCTAATTCCAGCCCAGGCCGGGGTCCCCACTCGGGCAGCCCGCGTGGGGTGGAAGTGTTTGCTTTGAAACCCTGGGTTCAAAAGCGGCCAGAGATTTTTTTTCGCAACTCTGAAGGAGTTGCGAATGCGCTCCAACTCGAATGGCGACCCAACTCTTTCAGAGTTGGGTCTTCGAGAAGTGAATCAATGTTACCCAGGGTTGCCAAAGCGCAACTCTGGGCTGGAATTAGCGAACGCCTTCAGCGTTCATTCGTCTCGCTTTGAGCTTTCACAGCTCGGACACCCCACCCGCCCTCGTAGGCATCAGCTTCCGCCTTGCTGCTCGAGGCGCCGCGTCCAATCCACGAGGCCCTGGAGAAGCTGGCGGATGAACTCTTTCGTTTTCTCGTCAGTTAAATTTCCCTCCGCGTCGAAACGCTCGTGAGCATTGGCGATCATCACCTCCGGCTGGTTGATCGGGAACATGTTGAGGAAGACCATCACCTGCCTCAGGTGATACTGCGCGCGCGCCGTGCCGATGGTGCCCACGGAGGCGCCCATGATGGCAGCCGGCTTCCCCGACCAGGCGCTATCGCCGTAGGGGCGCGACGCCCAGTCGATGGCGTTTTTAAGCACGCCGGGGATCGAGTAGTTGTACTCAGGTGTAACGAACAGGACGGCGTCCGCCTCGCGGATGCGCCGCTTCAACTCGACCACCTTCTCGGGCGGGTTTCGTTCCTCGTCCTCGCTGAAGCCGGGGATGCCGTCCAGCTCGAAGATCTCGACGGTTGCGCCTTCGGGCGCGAGCTGGGTGGCGGCGCGCAGGGCGGCGCGGTTATAGGACTGGCGGCGGAGGCTACCGGCGATGCCGAGTATGCGGAGGGGCTTGCTCATTTTATGTTCTCCTTCATGTATTCAGTGATTTTCCTTCGCAGCGAACGCCGCGCATGGATTGTCTGAATCAAACGATGCGCAGCCA
>DATKIS010000193.1:0-6475 GCA_035543975.1 Pyrinomonadaceae bacterium | reverse complement strand
TTGGTGAACGGGTGAGCAAAGGCCAGGTGATTGCTGACGGGCCTTGTACCGATCGGGGCGAGCTGGCCCTCGGTCGAAACGTGCTGGTGGCTTTCATGCCCTGGCGCGGATACAACTTCGAAGACGCGATCCTGGTTTCCGAACGACTAGTGAAAGAGGACTACTACACCTCGATTCATATCGAAGAGTTGGAAATCGAAGCTCGCGACACGAAACTCGGACCGGAAGAAATCACCCGCGACATTCCCAACGTGGGCGAAAACATGCTGCGCGATCTGGATGACAGCGGCATTATCCGCATCGGCGCCCAGGTCAAGCCGGGTTCGATCCTGGTAGGTAAAGTAACGCCCAAGGGCGAAACGCAGTTGACCGCGGAAGAGAAACTGCTCCGCGCGATTTTCGGTGAGAAAGCTGGCGACGTTAAAGACGCTTCGCTGGTTTCCCCCCCAGGCATCGACGGCACGGTCGTAGACGTCCAGGTCTTCACCCGCAAGGGGCAGGAAAAGGACCAGCGTTCCCTGGCAATAGAGCAGGAGGAAGAAGACCGTCTCCGGCGCGACCTTGAGGACGAAATTCGTATCCTGCGTGAACAGCGCGACCAGAGAATTCGCGAACTGCTGGAAGGTCGCAAACTGTCAGCCGACCTGACCGTAAATCGCGAGATAGTCATTCCCAAGGGCGAATCGATTACGCGTGAGATGCTGGAAGGCATCGAAGCGAAAGTGCTGCGCAAGGTGCAGATGGCTTCCTCTCGCGTGGATGTGGGCGCGGAGATCAAGGAGTACGAAGACCGCACCGAACGGCAAATCAAGATTCTTTCGGATATTTACGAAGAGAAGATTGCCAAGTTACGACAGGGAGATGAACTTGCTCCCGGCGTGATCAAGATGGTCAAGGTCTTCATCGCCATGAAGCGCAAGCTTTCAGTCGGTGACAAGATGGCCGGACGCCACGGTAACAAGGGTGTGATTGCCCGCATTCTGCCGGAAGAGGACATGCCTTACCTGCCTGATGGCACTCCGGTCGAAATCGTGCTCAACCCGCTCGGCGTGCCTTCACGTATGAACGTGGGTCAGATTCTGGAGACGCATCTTGGCTGGGCCGCTCGAGTTCTGGGTGTCCATTTCGCCACCCCGGTATTCGATGGCGCTACCGAAGCCGAGATCAAGCAGAAACTCAAACTGGCCGGCGATCGGGCTACCGAACTCGGACTCCCCGAGATCATCAACGAGTCGGGCAAGGCGATTCTTTACGACGGACTTTCCGGCGATCCGTTTGAGCAGAAAGTAACTGTAGGCTACATCTACATGCTCAAGCTCTCGCATTTGGTTGACGACAAGATTCACGCTCGCTCGATCGGACCATACAGCCTGATTACCCAGCAGCCGTTGGGTGGCAAGGCGCAGTTTGGTGGACAGCGATTTGGAGAGATGGAAGTGTGGGCATTGGAAGCTTACGGGGCGGCCCACATCCTTCAGGAATTGTTGACGGCAAAATCCGATGACGTCGCCGGCAGGTCAAAGATCTACGAAGCGATCGTCAAGGGAGAGGCTGATTTCGATCCGGGTCTGCCGGAGTCGTTCAACGTGTTGGTGCGCGAGCTTCAGTCGCTGTGCCTCGACGTCGAATTGATTAATAAGAAAGTCGCCGGCAATGGCGATGGAACTGAAGAAGGCGTTGGCGAAGCGCTGATTACCAGCGTGGCTGAATGATAAAGACTGTCTAAAGTCCAATGTCCAAAGTCCAAAGTCGATAACGGCTTAGCGGACCTTGGACCTGGACATTGATAGTTTGTCTCGCGTCGGACATCCAGTGCGCGAGGCTTTGAGCCTCAAACAGACATTGGACTTTGGACGTTGGACTTTGGACTAATATCGGAGAAAAGATGTTTCGATTTCAACAAGAGAAGCAGCAATTAGCTCCCGACTTTGAGGCAATTAGAATCTCGCTGGCGTCGCCGGACAAAATCCGGCAATGGTCGCATGGCGAGGTGACAAAGCCGGAAACGATCAATTACCGCACGTTCAAGCCGGAGCGCGACGGGCTGTTCTGCGCCCGCATCTTTGGACCGGTAGCTGATTGGGAATGCCTCTGCGGAAAATACAAACGCATGAAGCACCGGGGCGTGATCTGCGACAAGTGTGGCGTGGAGGTGACTCAGGCAAAGGTGCGTCGCGAGCGCCTGGGCCATATTGACCTTGCCAGCCCCTGCTCTCATGTTTGGTTTTTCAAGGGGCTACCTTCGCGCATTGGACACCTCCTGGATATCCCATTGCGCGAACTCGAGAAAGTCCTCTACTTCGAATCATACATAGTGATTGATCCCGGCGACGTACCCGGAATCAAAGAACGCGAGCTGCTCTCGGATGAGCGCTATCGCGAACTCGTGCGCGATCATCCGGCGGCGTTTGTGGCCAAGATGGGCGCCGAGGCGATCAAAGAACTGCTGGGCATGGTGAAGGTCGAGGAACTGTCGATCGAGCTGCGCAAGCGAATGAAGGAAGAGACTTCGCAACAGAAGAAGCTGAAGTACTCAAAGCGACTCAAAGTTGCAACCAGCTTCCTGAAGTCCGGCAATCGTCCCGAGTGGATGATTCTGGACGTGATTCCCGTCATTCCACCTGAGCTGCGTCCCCTGGTGCCGTTGGACGGCGGACGTTTTGCCACATCAGATCTTAACGATCTCTACCGCCGGGTCATCAACCGCAACAACCGTTTGAAGAAACTGATGGAACTGCGGGCTCCGGAAGTTATTGTGCGCAACGAAAAGCGCATGCTTCAGGAGGCCGTCGATGCGCTATTCGACAATGGCCGCCGTGGTCGCGTACTTCGTGGCGTCAACAATCGCCCGCTCAAATCTCTGAGTGGAACGCTCAAAGGCAAGCAGGGCCGTTTCCGGCAGAACCTGCTGGGCAAACGCGTTGACTACTCAGGCCGTTCGGTAATCGTGGTTGGTCCGGAACTCAAGCTGCACCAGTGCGGTTTGCCCAAGAAGATGGCGCTCGAGTTGTTTAAGCCGTTCATCTACAACCAACTCGAAAAGCAGGGCCACGCCGCCACTATCAAGCAAGCCCGCGAGATGGTTGAGCGTCAGGAACCAGTGGTGTGGGACATTCTCGAGGAAGTAATTCGCGAGCATCCGGTGCTGCTGAACCGCGCTCCGACTCTCCACCGTTTGGGAATCCAGGCGTTTGAGCCGGTCCTCGTTGAAGGCAAAGCTATCAAGATTCACCCGCTCGTCTGCACCGCGTTTAATGCGGACTTCGACGGCGACCAAATGGCGGTACACATTCCGCTTTCGCCCGAGGCCCAGATTGAAGCAGCTGTGTTGATGCTTTCGAGCAACAATATTCTCAGCCCCGCGAGCGGCCAGCCAATTGCGGTTCCGTCGCAGGACATCGTGCTGGGCATCTACTACCTGACTCGCGACAAGCCGGGCGCGAAGGGCGAGGGTCGTGTTTTCGCGTCACTCGAAGAAGTGCTGCTGGCGCTCGACGCCAAAGAGGTTACTACCCAAACGCCAATCAAACTGCGCATCCAGGGCGATCTAATCGACCTGACGCAGGAACATGATCCGCAGGACATTCTTCGCGCTGCGGTGCAGGAAGATGTTCGCCGGGTTATCGACACCACGGTCGGGCGGGTCATCTTTAACGATTCGATTCCGCCGGGGTTGCCGTTCTTCAACGGCACGCTCAAGAAGAAGGGGCTCCAGTCGCTGGTTAACTATTCGCACATTCGTCTCGGTCACGAGATGACAGTGAAGATGCTCGACGACCTGAAAAACCTGGGCTTCCTGTATGCGACCAAGGCCGGCATCTCCATCGGCATCGACGATCTGGTGACGCCGGAGGCGAAGAAGCCTTTGGTTAAGAAAGCCGAAGCTGACGTGATTGCGGTTGAGCAGCAGTATCTCGACGGCGTAATCACCTCGGGTGAGCGCTACAACAAGGTCATCGCCATTTGGTCCGAGGTTACCGACAAGGTCGCCAAGGAAATGTTCAAGGCGATGGACGAACGCGAGAAGTCGTCCGGCGAACTCAATCCAATCCTGGTTATGAGCGATTCCGGCGCCCGCGGCAGCGCCCAGCAGATTCGCCAGCTGGCGGGTATGCGCGGCCTGATGGCCAAGCCTTCGGGTGAAATCATCGAAACGCCGATCAAGGCCAACTTCCGTGAAGGCCTCGACGTTTTGCAGTACTTCATTTCTACCCACGGCGCCCGCAAGGGTCTCGCCGATACGGCGCTGAAGACTGCCGACTCGGGTTACCTGACTCGTCGTCTGGTTGACGTCGCACAAGATGTGATTATCAGCGAGCCTGATTGCGGCACCCTTCGCGGCATCTCCGCTTCGGCCATCGTCGAAGGCGGCGAAGAGATTGAATCACTGCGCGACCGTATCGTCGGCCGTATTGCCCTGGAAGATGTGATTGACCCGGTCGAAGGACGTGTCATCGTTGACTCGAATGCTGAGATTGACGAGGACCTTTCGTCTGAGATTCAGCGTTCTGGCGTCCAGCGGGTAAGGATTCGCTCGGTACTGACCTGTGAATCGCGCCGCGGCTGCTGCATCAAGTGCTACGGTCGTAACCTGGCCACCGGACGGCCGGTTGAAATCGGCGAGGCTGTCGGTGTGATTGCCGCTCAGTCAATCGGCGAGCCGGGCACCCAGTTAACCATGCGCACGTTCCACATCGGCGGTACGGCGCGCCTGGAAGAGTCTTCGAAGCACGAAGCTCGCCAGGACGGCACAATTAAATACCTTGACCTGCAAACGGTTAAGAGTCGTAAGGGCGAGCGCATTGCCATGAATCGTAACGGTTCGTTGACAATCATCGATGATCGCGGCCGCGAGGCGGCGCGTTATCAGATTGTTTACGGCGCCCACATTCTGGTGGAAGACGGCGCGCGGGTTACGCAGGATCAGCTGTTGGCCACCTGGGATCCGTTCACGTTCGCGATTCTGACCGAAGTCGCCGGTCACGTTAAATATCAGGACCTTAAGGAAGGCGTGACTTTCGACGAGGAGGTCGACGAAGTAACCGGTCAGTCGCGCATGGTTGTGAAAGACTCGCCCGACGAGAAGAAGCAACCGCGGCTGGAAGTTCGTAACGCCAGCAACAAGATTCTGAAGACTTACCAGATGCCGGTGCGCGCGAACTTGATGGTGGGCGACGGCGACAACGTGGAGCCGGGCGACATCATTGCCAAGATTCCGCGTGAGACCACCAAGACCAAGGACATCACCGGTGGTCTGCCGCGCGTCGTGGAGCTCTTTGAAGCTCGCCGGCCGGCGGAGACTGCAGTCATGTCGGAAATCGACGGCATGGTGGCGCTGGGTCCGATTGCCAAGGGTAAGCGGAAACTCATCATTACGGGCGACGACGGTGAAGAGCGCGAGTATGACATCCCACGCGGTACCCACATCAACGTGCAGGAAGGCGATCGCGTACGCGCCGGAGAGGCACTGATGGACGGGCCCTTGAATCCGCACGATATTCTGCGGGTGCTGGGTATGCAGCGGCTTCAGGAATACCTGGTTAATGAAATCCAGGAGGTTTACCGCCTGCAGGGTGTGAACATCAACGACAAGCACATTGAAGTCATCGTGCGTCAGATGCTGCGCTGGGTGAAAATCAAGGAAGTCGGCGACACGGACTTCCTGCTCGAGGAGCAGGTCGACCGCTTCCGCTTCACCGATGAAAACGAGCGGGTTAACAAGGAAGACGGTGAAGTGGCCCAGGCCGAACCGCTCTTGCTTGGTATCACCAAGGCTTCGCTCTCGACGGATTCGTTCATCTCGGCAGCGTCTTTCCAGGAGACGACGAGGGTACTTACCGAGGCGGCTATTTCAGGACGCATCGACTATCTGCGCGGCCTGAAGGAAAACGTCATCATGGGACGGTTGATCCCTGCCGGAACCGGCATGGAGTATTACCGCAACGTTGAGATCGATCGCGACGAGTCGATAGACCAGGCGCGTGAGCGCGATCTTGACGAATTTCCCGACATTGTCGGAGGCCACGATATCGTTGTGCCGCCAGTCCGCAGCCGCCTGGCAATAGATGAGGAGTCAGTTGTTGCTGGTGAACCGCTGGCACTGGATGGTGGTCACGGTAGCAATGGCGGCGTAGAAGATTAGGAGTAGCATTCAGGCACTAACAATAATGGAATACGATGATCGACGCCCGGACCAAGACCCGGATGCTTCACCTGAAAGCGACCCACCGATGACGGCCAGGCGGAAGAGGGACCGGGCGCGGCGGTAACGGCGGGATTTATGATTAATGAAGCTTCCATTCACGTTTGGGATTAAGTTTGTATTTCGGATTGTGCTTCCCGGGTTTGTCCTCGCCCTTGGGTTCCTCCCAATTACTCGCACAATCGTAGATCTCACCGGAAATCTCATACCCCTCGACTATGCGTTCGGCATCTCTATATTT
Organism: Pyrinomonadaceae bacterium; assembly: GCA_035543975.1. Lineage (GTDB taxonomy): Bacteria > Acidobacteriota > Blastocatellia > Pyrinomonadales > Pyrinomonadaceae > PSRF01. The sequence continues at coordinate 32 of DATKIS010000193.1, read as the reverse complement.
TTATTGGGGTGGTTAATCGTAGTTCTTGATAT
>DATKIS010000192.1:0-4970 GCA_035543975.1 Pyrinomonadaceae bacterium | reverse complement strand
CGCAATCAATCGACACCTCGCCCCCGGGAATGGCGAGCTGCGGATCAATACTGAGAATTTTGACTTCTTTGCTCATTTAGTTGGTTGATAGCTAACACCAAGACACGGGTTTCAATGAGTTAGGTTCAATCGTCGTAGGACTTTCAATCATACGACGGGCATGGGATGGTGTCTAACTCCGCACGGAAACGGGGCCCGTTCGCGAACCATGCTGCTTTGGCTTCGCGACGCTCGCCATATGGTATAATCGACGCGTTCAGAGGCGAATAAGCGAATGTCGAGTTTGTTTGGGAAGAAACACGTCCACCCAACAAAACTATAAGTAATGCTCAAGCGACTAAGCGACGCGATATCGCAGAGCAACAGCGAAGGCAACCCACTGGTTTCGGATATCTACTTCCCGAATCACTCCTCCTGTAACTTCAATCCGAACCAAAATTTCATTAGAAACATTTGGGAGACTTCTACCGCCGAGACTCTCCTGAAACCGCCGCGCGCTGACCGCGCCCCTCGATCCTGCTTGCTCGGATAAGGGCCGGCAGAGCCGTGCGAACGGAGGACACCAACTATCAAAGACGTATTAGGAAACACCGCCGGACTAAAACAGAACCAACTTCGCCGAATAGCCAAACTCTATACCAGGCGCATCGCCCCTCACCAGATTGTGACGCCTGAATTTGCGCGGCAACTGGCCGAACTGTCTCATGAGACGCGCAGACAAGTTGGGGCCTTGATAGATCGCAGCGGCCATGTGGAGTTTGTGATAGTTGGCGATAATCGGCGAATTGAGCTGCCGGATTTCAAGCGCATACGTGTAGCCATAGATCGCTTCCGCGGTCTTCGTTTCGTGCACACGCACCTGCGGGGAGAAGGATTGACCCAGGACGACCTCGCTGATCTGGCGTTGCTGCGCCTGGACTTAATGGCTGCGATTAACGTCAACCCAAACGATGGCCTACCAGGCATTGTGAACGCAGCGCACCTGCTCCCGATAACTACGGTCGAGGCGCAGTCGGAAAGCGACCGGCAACCTTACGCCTTCCTGCCACCAAAAGTGGTGTCACAACTGGACGATGATTTTCTTGATCTGATCAATTCCCTTGAGGAGGAAATGGCGAGGAATCGCCAATCCTCGCGCCAGGATACACTGAAGGACCGCACGATCCTGGTGGGAGTCACGACCGGGCCAATCGCAGACGCCGAAGAATCGATGGCCGAACTCTTTGAGCTGGCCAGCTCTGCGGGCATCGTCGTGCAGGACCAGGTTATTCAGAGACGTCAGGCGATTGACCCGAAAACGGTGCTCGGCCGCGGCAAGCTCGATGAACTACTTATTCGCTCGCTCCAACTCGGCGCCGACATGCTCGTCTTTGATCGCGAACTAAGCCCGACCCAGGTCAGGTCACTTTCCGAGGCTACCGACTTAAAGATCATCGATCGGTCCCAGCTCATCCTCGATATCTTTGCCCAGCGCGCTCAATCAAGCGAAGGCAAAATCCAGGTTGAACTTGCTCAATTGAAATACCTCCTACCCCGGCTAATTGCGGGGCAGGATTCGGCCTTCTCTCGGCTCGCCGGCGGTATTGGTGGTCGTGGGCCAGGTGAGACAAAACTTGAGATGGACCGCCGCCGCGTGCGCGATCGCATTAACCGCCTGGAAAAGGAGATTGAAACCCAAAGGCTCAGGCGGCAGGAGCGCCGCAAGGTCCGCACCCGGAATGAGCTGCCGGTTGTTTCCATCGTCGGTTATACAAACGCGGGGAAATCAACTCTCCTCAACGCGCTGACCAACAGCGACGTGCGCGCCGAGCAGCGCATGTTTGCCACCCTCGACCCTACGTCGCGGCGCCTTCGCCTGCCACGCGAGCAGGAAATCATTATTAACGACACGGTCGGCTTTATCCGCGATCTGCCGCCAGGACTTCTTTCCGCCTTTCGCGCGACCCTCGAAGAAATCGGCGATAGCCGGCTGCTAATCCATCTGGTGGATATCTCGAACCCGCGCTGGCCGCAACAAATTCAGTCAGTCGAAAGAATCCTGGAAGACCTTCATAGTGCCCAGATTCCTTCGATCCTGGCATTAAACAAAGCAGACCTGATTGATCCTGACGACCTCCAGGCGATTGCCCGGCAGCTCGCACAGGCCGGCACGCGCGAGGTTGTCACTGTCTCGGCAACGAGCCCCAGAACCTTGCAGCCACTCCTCGAAAAAGTGGGCGAAATGCTTTCTCGTGACCTTGGACTGGCCGAAAGCGAGAAATTGTCTGGCGTTGACGAGCTCTCATTGATTGCATAAGAACGACTATGGCCCTTCGCCCCCGATTCACCACCCCCTTCAGCCGCGCGCGCGACACCTTCGTTCAGTACGTCGTGCGGCCGTTCAAATTCTTCGACCCCAAAACGCGGTTTGCAATCGGATTCGGGTTACTCGTCCTATTGACCACCCCGCTGCTCTTCGGCAACTACGCCTCCAGCTTTGCCGAGGACTACCGCGAAGGCGAGGTCATTCGTGGCAGCGTCGTAGCGCGGGCCGACATCACCGGTGTCGACATCGCGGAGACAGAGCGGAGACGCAACGCCGCCCGGCAAGTTACGCGACCAGTGTTTAATTTCGATTCGACTCGCGGCGCCAGTTCTGCCCGCAGTTTTCGAGCGGCTTGGGAAGATCTAGAGCGTCAATTGGATCAGAAGACGCCCGGCAGCGCCTTGACCTGGAGCGGCGAAGGAGGCACCGCGGTCGCACGCGCGCTCGCCTCGAGCACACTGAAGGGCGAGGACATCGATCGGATTACAAAATTGATCCGTGAAGTCGGCGATAAGTACATCTTCGACGACGCCGATGCGGACCGGCTGAACCAGGAAATCATATTGGTTGACGTCCGCAATCCTGCGGCCCAAATGATAATTCCGGGGCCGCGGTCCCGGATGCTTTCGCTCACCGCGGCCCGCCAGGAACTCGAACTGAAGTTACTGGGTCTGTCTGATTTGACCCAGGAAAAGAAACTCGCGCTGGTCGCCGCAATCCTGGCCCTACTGCGGCCCAATGTGGTGTTGGATCAGACAGCCACTGCCACCTCACGGGAGCGGGAAGCCGACAAGATCCCGGCGGTAAGGATCTCCATCAAACGTAACCAAGTCATTGGACGTGAAGGCGACACGGTAACGCCGGCGATGCTGGCGCAGTTGGCCGCCATGAAAAGCAGCGGTCACGCCGGGCGACCATGGCAGAACCTGGCTGGACTGTTCGTCATCGTGTTTGCGGTGTACTGGGCGGTTTGGAAGTTTACCGACCACCGCAGTACGGCATCGGTATTGTCGCTATCGAAGACGCGCGCTTTTGCTCTCGTTGGTTCGGCGATCGTAGTGGAGACCGCGCTCATGCGTGCGGGTTTCACGGTTGCCGACAGCGTAGCGAACGGGATGAAGACCTCACCCTTCAATGAACCGACGCTGTGGAGCTTCGCGATCCCATTTGCAGCAGCTGCGCTTCTGGTTGTCATGCTGGTTGATACGCAACTCGCGTTTCTCACTGGAATCATTACCGCCTTGTTTGCCGGGATGATGGCGCCCACCGGAATTCAAACCTCTGTTTATGCATTGATCTCCTGTGCTGCCGCGGTCTACGGAATCGGCAAATATCGTGAACGGCAGTCTGTCACGCTCGCCGGTCTGTTTGTGGGAATGGTTAACGCGATGATGGCGGTGGCGTTGCTCGGATATGCCGAACAACCCATCTCCCTGAACACGATCCTCCTGGCGGCTACCTGCGGATTCGCCGGAGGACTCCTGACGGCAATTTTCGCTGCCGGCGGCTTGCCCATAAATGAATCACTTTTCGGAATCCTGACTGACGTTAAGCTGCTTGAGCTGTCCAACGCCGACCTTCCAGTCCTGGGCCAATTGGCGTTGCGAGCGCCGGGCACAAATCAACATTCTCACGCGGTCGGACAACTGGCCGAAGACGCCTGCCGCGCTGTTGGGGCAAATCCCTTACTGGCGCGCATAGGCGCCTTGTACCACGATATTGGGAAGGTAGCCGCCCCCGAGTATTTCGTTGAGAATCAACAAGGCAACAATCCTCACGATCATATGCGCCCGACGCAGAGCGCCCGCATAATCATTAGCCATGTCACGTACGGCCAGAAACTAGCGAAAGAGATTGGCCTGCCGAAGAAGATTGCAGACTTTATTCCCCAACACCACGGCACTCGCACGCTGCACTTCTTTCTCCGGAAAGCGCAAAGCCAGGCAAAGTCTGGTGAAGCAATCGATGACAAAGATTTCCGTTATCCGGGTCCGAAGCCACAATTTAAGGAAGCGGCCATCATGATGCTGGCGGATTCGTGTGAAGCTGCGGCGCGTTCGCTGGCCCGGCCTGACCCCGAGAACATCCGCATCATCGTCGTTAAGATCGTAGATGCAATCATTACCGACGGGCAGCTTGATGAATGCGACCTCACGTTGAAGGAGTTGACGACCATTCGCGAGGCGGTCATCAGCGCGCTCACTGCCATCTACCACGCTCGAATCGACTATCCGGGATTTAATCCTCCTCAAGCAACCGGGCCGCTTCACGCTATGCCTGCCAGTGATCTGGACAGCGAAGAACGTGGGGTGGGCTATAGCAAAGCGTCTGAGATTCCGATTAACGAAGCCGGCGAGGTGGAAGATGAAGCGATTAGCCGAAAGGTAGTTTGAGGGGGAAGAGCTTGGGCCCTATAAGTCGTATAGGACCTATCCATCACCTTGGCCGACGGATTAGAAGCGAGGTCGCAGCTTTTGATAGCTGGTGGCCAGTTCTTCAGGGATCACCCGCGTCTCGCTAACGGTGGTCATGAAGTTTGTGTCTCCCGTCCAGCGCGGCAGAATGTGAATATGAATGTGGTCGACGATGCCGGCGCCAGCGGCGCGGCCAAGGTTCATGCCGATATTGAAACCGTCCGGAGTATATACTTCCCGTAACCCCGTTT
>DATKIS010000191.1:0-3910 GCA_035543975.1 Pyrinomonadaceae bacterium | reverse complement strand
GAGGGGCAGCGGATCCGTCTGGCAACGCAGATAGGCTCCCAACTTCGCGGCGTTCTTTACGTTCTGGATGAACCGTCAATCGGCCTCCATCCTCGCGACAATCAAAAACTGCTGGACACCTTGACCGCCCTGCGCGACCTCGGCAACACGGTGCTCGTCGTGGAGCATGATGAGGAGACCATTCGCCGGGCAGACTACGTCGTAGACCTGGGACCAAAGGCAGGCGCTCACGGCGGCGAACTCGTGGCTTTTGGCACTGCGGAGGACGTCGCCAATAATCCGCTTTCAATTACCGGCCTCTACATTAGTGGAAATATGAAGATCGAGGTGCCCGTCGAAAGGCGCTCGGCAAACGGCAAGTACTTAACGGTCCATGGCGCCCGCGCAAACAACTTGAAGGAAATTGATGTCGCGTTTCCGCTCGGGTTGTTGACCGTGGTCACTGGTGTTTCAGGTTCAGGGAAATCCACGCTGGTGGCCGATATTCTTTATCCCGCCCTGGCGCGTCACCTCTATGGTTCGCTTGCCGAACCCGGAGCTTGCGGCGACATCGAAGGACTGGAACACGTCGACAAGGTGATTGAAATCGACCAATCGCCCATCGGCCGCACGCCGCGGTCCAACCCAGCCACTTACACCGGTCTCTTCACGCCTCTCCGCGAGCTTTACGCAATGCTGCCCGAATCGCGAGAACGAGGGTACAAACCAGGCCGCTTTTCGTTCAACGTCAAGGGCGGACGTTGTGAAGGTTGTGAGGGCGACGGCATGAAGCGCATCGAAATGAACTTCCTGCCTGACGTCTACGTGCTCTGCGACGTTTGTCGAGGAGCTCGCTACAACCGGGAGACGCTGTCTGTTAAGTTCAAGGGTAAATCGATCGCGGAGTTACTGGATACTACGGTTGAAGAGGCGGTGCCGCTACTGGAGAACGTTCCCCAGATTCAACAGAAACTGCAGACTCTTCTGGACGTCGGTCTGGGATACTTGAAGCTGGGACAATCGGCTACCACCCTGTCTGGCGGCGAAGCCCAGCGGATTAAGCTGGCCAAGGAATTGTCCAAACGCGCCACCGGACGCACTGTCTATATGCTCGATGAGCCCACCACCGGTCTTCATTTTGCGGACGTTCATAAGCTGTTAGACGTGTTGCAACGGCTGGTCTCAATGGGTAACACCATCATCGTCATCGAACACAACCTCGACGTAATCAAGTCGGCCGACTACATCGTTGACCTGGGACCAGAAGGCGGCGAACATGGCGGCCGCGTCGTCGTCGCGGGCACGCCGGAAGAGGTTGCTCGCTCCCGCCGGTCGCATACAGGTCAGGTTCTTCGACCACTGCTCAATGGTCGCCTGCTTAAGAACGGCAACGTAAATTCTCGTCCCGAGGACAAGCAGATCGCGTGATAACACGTGTTATACTTCCGCTATGAACCCCCCGATCGAATCGGTAGATCAAGTTAGATTAGACAAGACCGCTTTTGAAGTTTTCTCTTCCTTCGAGGAGGCCGATGCCGCCGACCGCGCGTACTGGCATTCGCGTTCTCCCGAAGAACGACTACAGGCTGTTGAACTGATGCGACAAAGCGCCTATGGCTACGATCCGACTACCGCCAGACTTCAAAGAGTTCTTGAGATTGCTCAACTCGAACAAGGTTGAGTATTTGCTAATCGGCGGTTATGCGGTCGGCTACTATGGCTATCCGCGTCCTACTGGAGACATGGACATTTGGATAGCCAGAACGCCTGAGAACGTCCAGAAAGTCGTTGAGACGTTGGGGGAGTTTGGCTTCACCTGTCCAAAGGAACTGCTCCTTGAACAAAAGAAGGTGGTCCGTATGGGCGTCCCTCCGTTCCGACTTGAAATCTTAACTACAATTAGCGGCGTGGACTTCCCTGCGTGTTATGCCGAGCGGCTTCAAGTGGTGCTTGACGAGATCGAAGTAAGCCTGATCAGCTTGTCTCATTTGAAGGTGAATAAAAAGGCAAGCGGAAGATCAAAAGACCTTACCGACCTGGAAAATCTGCCTTGAGATCAATGTCAGTCCTCTCTATGGATGATCGATCGCCAGTTCGAGTCGTTGAATGCGGAACCGCCGAGGAGTTCTTAGATTCTCTGTCTCCAAGCAAAAATTATTGCAGCTTCTCGCTCGTGAGGGTATTGATGCGGCGACATTGTTCCCGGGTTACGATGGAGTCGCGAGAGCGCTCAGAGAGAATCAGTATTGGAATTGATCGCTTCAACCACTCATGAGGCTTCCTAGAAGGAGACTCTTTGACTTCGTCCATCTACAATGACAACTTGCGACCGATAAAGCTGGATGAGGTGAGTACCTATCCGCTTGCCTCGCGTCCCAGCAAAGTTTCTCTCGATGACTTCGCGCGCCCGATTCAATCAGATTCATCACTCAGCGCTTTTCTTGGTAGTCTCCCAAACATTCTTGCCGTTCAGAGTCTGAAGGAAGTTGCCGCGCGGATGCAAAGAGCCCGCGAATTGCATAAACCAATCATCTGGGGAATCGGCGGTCACGTTATTAAGACCGGACTGGCGCCAGTTATCATCGATTTAATGAACCGAGGTTTTGTTACCGCTATCGCCGCCAATGGTTCTGTCCTAGTTCACGATTCTGAGCTCGCGATGGTCGGATCCACCTCAGAAGACGTTGACGCCACACTTGGCGACGGCGCCTTTGGGGGTGCTGATGAGACGGGAAGGCTTCTCAATCGCGCGGCCATCGAGGGGGCAAAGGACAACTTAGGTTTAGGCGAAGCGACTGGACGCGCTTTGGTAGCACTCAGTCCAAAACACGCTGATTATTCCCTGCTCTGCGCAGCCTATGATGCGAAGGTTCCCTTCACTGCCCACATAACGATCGGCGGCGACATTGGTCACTTCCATCCTGAGGCAGACGGCGCGGCGCTGGGCGCAACTACTCATACTGACTTTCGCCTGCTGGCTGAACTGGTTCGCCGACTGGATGGCGGCGGGGTCTACCTTAATATCGGATCGGCAGTCACGTTGCCCGAGGTCTTCTTGAAAGCGGTCACGCTCGTGCGCAACCTGGGTCATCAGTTAACAGACATTACAACTGCAAACTTCGACTTCATTCAATCCTACCGGCCACTCACCAATGTAGTCCGCCGACCTACCGCTAACGGCGCCGGCAAGGGTTTCTCGATTACCGGCCATCACGAACTCACCTTGCCATTACTGGCCGCGGAACTAATTTGCGGTTCGGGAACACATCACGATTAATTCTTCACAAAAACGTCGAATCTTAAGCTGATCACCACACCAAGGCACCCATTTGCTCTCCGTGATTTCATAACCGCTCGCCGCGGCTCCAATAGCTTGAGGCGCACCCTGTTCTCACTTGACACGTACTTACGGCACCCCTTAAATTGAAAACGGTTTTCAATTTGACTTAACTCGCGTAAGCCATCATGCCAGCACACATACGACTAGATACCGACGATGCTCGCCGATTCCTTGGCGCATTACTAATAGCCCTCGCCTCTTTCGGAATCATTCAAGGCTCCGACCTTTACCAGCTATCGGAGTTACGCGGGCGAATACTTGATCCGGACCACGCGGCCATCGCGGGCGCGAGAATTACGGCCGTCAGAAACGGGCGTGCTGACGTCTCGACCACTAGCAATAGCGACGGTGAATTCTCAATATCGCTCGAACCAGGTGAGTACATTCTGAAGATCTCGGCTGACGGCTTTGCGGAAGTCGGACAAACGATCAGGTCGAAACCGACCACTTTTGAACCTTTGGAAATTGTCCTGCCACTTTCCGGTTACACCGCCACGGTTACCGTCACCGATATGGCAGGTTACGAAGGGTTAGCAATTCGCAGCGCCACGAAGACCTTAACTTCGTTGCGCGATGTACCGCAGTCAATCT
>DATKIS010000190.1:0-3563 GCA_035543975.1 Pyrinomonadaceae bacterium | reverse complement strand
CTGCTGACTGCTGACTGCTGACTGCTGACTGCTGACTGCTGACTGCTGACTGCTGACTGCTGACTGCTGACTGCTGACTGCTCCTTACTTATGGAAGACCACACCCAACGCGACCGCATCAGGGCACTTGTCCGTGATGTGCTGGACAAGGCTCTTCCCGAAGAGCCTACGGCCCAGAGTCCTGCCGCCACCTCAAGTCGTTTCATTGACACCGTTCCCAGGAACACAGCGGTTGCCGCTGAAGGTGCTCCCACGCGTGATGAATCATCAAAGACAGTGATTACCGAGGACGACGTTCGCGATCTTGGTCCAGGATCAGTTCTGCGAATTGGCGATCGCGCCCGCTTGACTCCACTCGCTGCCGACATCGTCAAAGAGAAGGGAATTGAGCTAGTCCGCCGGGTGCCAAGACGCGGCTCCAAAAAGTCGCGGATGATTGCGGTGGGCGCCGATCATGGCGGCTTCAAAATGAAGGAAGAGCTCAAAGGCTTTCTTGGAGAGTTAGGCCATCAGGTCCACGACTTTGGTACAAATTCGGAAGATGCGGTTGACTACCCTGACTTCGCCTACGCCGTCGCCAGAAGTGTTTCCGAGGGCGCGTCAGATGTGGGGATTGTGATCGACGGCGCGGGAGTTGGAAGCGCGATGACGGCCAATAAGGTTCCGGGGGTGCGCGCCGCCGCTTGTTATTCAGTGACGGTAGCCCGCAACTCACGGGAACACAACGGTGCCAACGTGCTTACGTTGGGGAGCAAAACGATCACGAGTGCGGAGATGCGGGACATAGTCAACGCCTGGTTGACGACGGAAATGACCGAGGATCGTCACCGGAAGCGGGTGGAAAAGATTGACGCTATCGAGCGCCAGTATCGGCGCTAACTGTTTGTGGCAACTCCGGAACTTTTTGTTTTTGGATAGAAACGATCCACGAAATGACACGAACACGAACGCGGGTTAGTGGCCACACAGCGATAACAGCATGCAATCGGGCCTCGTGTTAGAATGTCGATCACAGTGCTTCGGAGTCTCTAAAACCATATGTCCAGCAACGGTTCGCACAACGGCGATCTCGAACTCCTAATCGATCAGATTACGGACGCGATAGTCGCGCGCCTGAATGGCGACGGTGCGGATCAGGCTTCGCTCTGTGGCTGCACCTCGGAGTGTTTTAATCGCTGCCCCGAGCGCATGCACCGGATCATCGACGCCGGAGCAGCGCGGATTGGTTTGGTCTTAGGGCAAACTTCTACGGCGCGAGATTGGGCCAGCCTGATTGACCACACGCTGCTGAAGCCCGAAGCGACCGATGAAGACATTAAGAAGTTGTGCGAAGAGGCGGCCAGATATCGTTTCGCTTCCGTTTGTGTAAACCCGACCTGGGTACGCGCCGCGTCCTGTAATCTTCAGGGCAGCGGGGTCCCGGTCTGCACCGTGATTGGTTTCCCGCTTGGGGCCACTCTCCCCGATGTCAAAGCTTACGAAGCTCGGCGTTCGATCTTTGACGGCGCCCGCGAAGTGGATATGGTAATTAACGTCGGGGCGCTCAAGAGTGGTGACGATTGTCTCGTCGAACATGACATTCGTTCAGTGGTCCAGGTGGCCCACGAATACAACGTTACGTGTAAAGTGATTATTGAGACCGCGTTGTTGACTGACGATGAGAAGGTGCGTGCCTGCGTGGCTGCTAAGAATGCCGGCGCCGACTTCGTAAAGACTTCGACGGGGTTCTCCAAGGGCGGGGCCACGGTTGCGGATATCGCTTTGATGCGGCGTACGGTGGGCGCGGACCTGGGCGTGAAAGCCTCGGGCGGTGTGAAAGGGCTCGACGATGCCCGCGCTCTGGTCGAAGCCGGCGCCACTCGCATTGGAGCCAGTGTGGGCGTCAAGATTGCGCAGGAAGCCGCTGGGGCGGCGCCCGTCGCCAGCGGTTCAAGTGCCTACTAGAGCTTTATCACTCCTAAGCGGATTTGCACAAAAAACCTCGCGCGCTCGTTGCGGCGGACCCCCGTTCACAGGATTCGTGCCAGAAACATGACGCGGTGCTAATGAAATCGCTTCGCGTCGACACGCGATCGGACCTTTATTCAAAGTTCCCCTTAAGGTGTGCGTAAATGGTTCGTGTAATCCCAGTGGCTCGTTTGGTGTCTCAATAGTTTCGCGCAACGTCAGTACGCAATGTCTTGATGCCGTCGACCCTTTGCGGCTATTCTCTCTGCTGAATACCATCCCCCAAAGTCGGTGCTAATCAATGCCAACTAAGCATAATGTGCTTGCGGTAATTCTGGGCGGTGGTGCGGGGACACGATTGTTTCCGCTCACCCAGCAAAGGTCCAAGCCCGCCGTGCCACTGGGGGGGAAATATCGTCTCGTCGATATAGCCATCTCCAATTGCATCAACTCCGACGTCTTCAAGATGTTTGTGTTGACGCAGTACAACTCGGCCTCGCTGAATCGACACATCGCCCAAACCTATCGCTTTTCACAGTTCTCTGCCGGCTTCGTCGAGGTCCTCGCCGCCGAGCAAACGCCGGACAGTCCGCAGTGGTTCCAGGGTACCGCCGACGCTGTGCGTCAGGTGCTGCCGCACATCCGCGACTGGGGAATCGACACCTTGCTGATCCTCTCGGGCGATCATCTGTATCGCATGGACTATCGGGACTTCCTTAAGCGGCATTTCGATAGTGATGCGGATGTGACGGTTTCAGTAACCCCGTGCGACGCGGTGGCCGCCAGCGAGTTTGGATTGCTGAAGGTGGATGCCAGCGGAGCCATCGTGGAGTTCAAAGAGAAACCCAAGGGGCAGGAGCTGGAGTCGATGCTGGTGGACACGACCAGCCTGGGGCTGAATGCTGAAGAGGCCAGTGCCCGGCCCTATCTGGCGTCGATGGGAATTTATGTTTTCAAGTACGACTGTCTGGAGCAGTTACTGGCTGAGGAGCCTACGTGGGTTGATTTCGGAAGGGAGATTATCCCGGGAGCAATCAGGGGTCGGAACGTCCAGGCACATTTGTTTAGTGGCTACTGGGAAGACATCGGAACTATCAGCGCTTTTTACCGTGCCAATCTTGATCTGACGTCCAAGATTCCAAAATTTAACTTGTTTGACGCGGAGGCCCCGGTCTTCACCAGGGCGCGGTATTTGCCGCCGTCGAAGATTGAAGAGTCGCAGATTCGCGATTCCATAATCAGTGACGGCTGCATTATTACAGGCGCTGGTATCACGAATTCCGTTGTAGGCCTGAGAAGCCGGGTTTCTAAAGGCGTGCTCATCGATTCTTCATTCCTCATGGGTGCTGATTACTATCAAACTATCGAAGAGATGCGCGTAGATCTTCAGGCCGATCTGCCCCGGTTAGGTATCGGGGATGGAACGGTTATTAACCGGGCGATTATTGATAAGAACGCTCGGATTGGAAGCGGGGTCCGTCTCCTAAACGAAGCCAGGGTGAGTGAAGCTGACGGCGAGAACGGTTCTTACTACATTCGTGACGGCATCATTATTGTTCCCAAGAATGCGGTCATTAAGGATGGGACGGTCGTTTGACGTGGGAGAGGGATGCTGG
>DATKIS010000189.1:0-3315 GCA_035543975.1 Pyrinomonadaceae bacterium | reverse complement strand
TGGATTGCTCCTGGTGGTTGCCTGTGGCGCCTGGTTCTTCTATTCGCGCGAATCGCGGCCATTCTGGGAAGTGGCCCGGCTCGATGGCGCGCCCAGAATTGGTTCGTGGCGAATGGACCAAACCGGCCGGCTCGCGGTGGGACAATGGTTGGAGACTGATGGTTCCTCCCGCGCCAAGATTGACGTTGGTTCGATTGGCCACGTGGAAATCGATCCGAACACCCGCGTACGGCTGATTGAAACAAAGCCAACTGAACATCGGCTGGAGCTGGCGCGAGGAAAGATGAGTGCGAAGATTTGGGCGCCGCCGCGGCTATTCTTCGTGGACACGCCGTCCGCTGTTGCCGCAGACCTGGGTTGTGCTTACACGCTGGAGGTGGATGATGCGGGCGCCAGCCTTTTGCACGTGACCTCCGGCTGGGTTGCTTTGCAGTTGAAAGACCGCGAATCGATGGTCCCGGCAGGCGCTGCTTGTGCGACGCGCCCCGGTATTGGGCCGGGCACGCCTTATTTCGTAGATGCCTCGATTGGTTTCCGCTCGGCGCTCGCTGAACTGGACTTCAAACCCGACGACGGTAGTGGCGCAAAAGCCCGGGCGCTGGAGACAGTTTTAAATGGATCACGGTTTCGCGACACGCTCACGCTTTGGCATTTGCTCTATCGGGTAGAGGGCAGGGAACGGGAGCTCGTGTTTGAGCGTATGTCAGCATTATCGCCGCCGCCCAAGGACGTGACCCGAGCTGGAGTGCTCCAGCTTGATGACAAGATGCTCCATCTTTGGAAGGGTTATCTGGAGAACAGCTGGAGTAGTGATTCAGGTATGAAGAAAGGCTGGGTCAAGGTTTGGACTGGCGCCTTGGGTAAGGTGAGAGGACTGGAAGGCAAAAGGTAAGCGACCGCCGTTCACTAATAGGAGAGCTTAAGGGAGGTGTGAAAGATGAAAGACTCGATAGTTGGGAATCTCAATCGGAGGAGTTTTCTAAGGAATGTCTCTGTTTTCGCCGTAGCCCTACCCGTGTTCGAGCTGGGCGCATTCGGCTTGGCAGGCTGTAATCAGGCCCGCTCGCTATCCCGCTCTGGCGAAGCCATGCAGCCCGGAAGCGTTCCATGGAAAACGACGATTGTCGCTGATGGCGAACCTGGTGAACCGCTGATCCTCTCCGGCACGATTTACGCGCCAGATGGTCGGACGCCGCTCGAAGGTATCAATCTCTTTGTTTACCAAACTGATGCGACTGGACGTTATACAACGAGCGGCGGCGACAATCGGAACACCCGGATCCACGGCGTCATGCGCACGGATAGCGCGGGACGTTATGAGTTTCGCACCATCAGGCCCGGCTCCTATCCCGAGAGCCGGAATCCACAGCACATCCACGCGTACGTTTCCGGTCCCGGTTATCCGGAGTATTGGATTGACGAGTATCACTTCACGGACGATCCGTTCGTAACTGAGGAAATGAAAGGGAAGGCCGCGAAGGGGAATCTATCGTCCATCCTGACTCTGAAGCGGGGCGCTGACAGCATCTGGCGGGGTGTTCGAGATATCCAGATCGAGCGCTGTTCGAGGAATTGTACCGGCCGGTAAGGCGCGTTTTGAATTCGGGTTCAGTGTGGCGGATTCGAAGGACCCATAGTTAATAGCCCCGTCCCGCCAGGATGGGGATCGGACGGTAACCTGCTGGAACGCCGCAGGTGCGACACGAATTTCTGCCGGCCCTTTCGGACCTCGACGCTAATTTGGGACGTCCCCGCCCTCACGGGCGGGGCTACTGACTGCCGGTCCTCCGGACCTAATGAAGTGTTGATCCAGAGTAGATCGGTTAGATGGTGGTTAAGATCACCGACTCTAGCCTGGATGACAACCCCTCGGTGGGGGGCTGGTAGTTTCTTCCCTGGTCATTTGGAAACGACGAAGAAGGGAGCGGGACACATGAAAAAAGTATGGAAAGTTTTGCGCTGGCTGGTGGTTGTTCTAGCCTGCTTGTTTGTCGTGGCCCAGTTCTCGCGACCGGCACGCACTAATCCGGTATCAGACCAGTCGCTGTCACTTCAGGCGCACATGCAGGTGAGCCCGGAGGTTGCTGCCATCCTCGATCGTTCGTGTGGGGACTGCCACTCAAACAAGACTCGCTGGCCGTGGTACAGCAACGTGGCCCCGGTGTCGTGGTTTGTGATCGATCACGTAGACCACGGACGAAGCCATTTGAACCTTTCCGAGTGGGGGCAATTCAATCAGCAGGAGGCCCAGGACATGCTCAGGCAGATTTGTCAGGAAGTGAAGTCGGGGAACATGCCGCTCAGTTCTTACACGCCACTGCATCCCGGGTCGAAGCTGTCGGCTGACGATGTGAAGGCGCTTTGCGACTGGACGAACGCCGAGCGTTCCAATTTAGCCGCTGGATAGTAGGGAGAATTTGGCCGCGGATGAACGCGGATAGAACGCGGATATGAAGGGCAAACCTGGGGAAAGCAGCCGACATTCGTTCTTCATGAATTCAGACCCGTGCTTTATCCGCGTTCATCCGCGGCCAGGAAAACTGCCTGCGCTAGATTCCCACCAGGTGGTGCGTGTCGTTAACACAGATAACGCGAATAAAGCCGTCAGTGCGTAAGTCAAAGCGCGCGATTCCACAATTTGAAGTCCCAATCCAAACCGGCTTTAGTTCGGGCGCATCCAGTGCTCCCATAATGTGAAGTATCAAAATACAGATCGCTCCGGTGTGGGTGAAGACGGCGATTCGCCCACCGCGGTGTTTCTCGATCAACTCGTCAAGTTTCCCTGCCGCGCGATCCAAAGTCTGGCGATAACTCTCGCCCCCCTCCAGCACATGTTCGAAATCGCGATGCAGCAGCGCCTGATACTGCACCGGATGCTGTTCGGCAGCTTCCTCAAACGTCAGACCTTCCATCACGCCGACGCTGCGTTCGCGGAAGGCGTCGCTGGTTTGCAGCGGAACGCCGGTTAGCTTGGCAAGGGGACTTGCGGTCTCAATCGCCCGCGGCAGATCGCTTGAATAGATCGCGCTGAACTTTTCCGAGGCGAGCGCCCGCGCGGTTGCTTCGGCTTGTTTGCGACCTTTTGGCGAGAGTGGGGTGTCGGTATGCCCACCGAATCGCCCCTCGGCGTTGCCCTGGGATTGGCCGTGACGAATGATTACAACGTGGGTGGTATTGGAAGACAAAACGATCTAAGCGGCAACTGCCTCGTTCTTCAGTTTCTCAGCCTGTTCATGGGTAACCAGCGCCTGAATGATCTCGTCGAGCGCTCCTTCCATCACCAGATCCAGCTGATGAATGGTGAGACCGATGCGG
>DATKIS010000188.1:0-4943 GCA_035543975.1 Pyrinomonadaceae bacterium | reverse complement strand
TATCACCGTGACGTCCGGCAGCAGCGGCTCCGGCAACGGTACGGTTAATTATTCGGTGGCGGCTAACAGTGGCGCATTGCGCAACGGGACGATGACCATCGCTGGTCAAACCTTCACTGTTACGCAAGCGGCGGCAGGCGGAGGTTCAGAGTTGATTGTTAACGGAGGTTTCGAAAGCGGTACCACTCCGTGGACAGTCTCCGGGACCGTCACTCGCAGCACCGGAGCCTACCCGCACAGCGGTGTGGCTTATATGATTCTCAACGCTGCGAACAGCAGCACTGGCACGCTCTATCAGACGGTCACGATTCCCGCCGGGGGCGGAAATCTCAACTTCTGGTTAAATGTCACCACGAGCGAGGCGCCGGGCACTATTTACGACCGCCTCTACATTGAGGTGCGAAATACTTCGGGGACGCTATTGGCAACATTGGCAACATTCAGCAATACCAACAGCGGCACCGCCGGAGTTTACGTGCTGAGAGGACCATACAGCCTTAGCGCTTTCGCTGGTCAGACGGTGCGAATTCAGTTCCGCGGCACCAACGATATTACGCTGCCGACATCATTCCGCGTGGATGATGTGTCGGTGCAATAGACACTCTGCAGCCTGAAACTCAAATAGCCGGTGGTTAATCACCATCGGCTATCCAGGCACAATCTACCAACACACACGAACTAACACTAATTTCTCAGTGTTAGTTCGTGTAATTCTGTGGATCGTAGGTTTTGCAAACTTTGCTTAACCACCAGAACAAGAAGTCGCACAGATTAATCACTGCGCCAGTCGCCAGACAGAAACGCGATGGTCGAGACTTGCAGCCGCAATCCATTTTCCATCTGGGCTAAAGGCCACCGACGTTACATCGTCCGCATTTTCCGCAAACGATTGAGTCAACCTCCCGTCTGTCGCGGTCCAGAGACGAACCGTCACGCCCTTATTGTTTTCAGTTTCTCCGAGAACGTTTTGCAGAAATTCGCCGAACGTAGATCGATCCCGGCCGCCGCTGACTATCTGCGTTCCATCGGGACTGAAAGCCACGGCGTAGACATGTTCAGAGCCTGTCAGGGTCCGCAACAGACTCCAGTCCTGCGTATTCCAAATCCTCACCGTGCTGTCATCGCCGCAACTAACTAAGCTCTTGCCGTCCGGACTGAAATCAATGTCGAGCACGGCCTGTGTGTGACCATCGATTGTCTGCTCCAGTTTGCCGGTCTGTTTGTCCCAGACTTTTATCGTCTTATCAAAGCTGCCGCTCACTAGTTTGGTCCCGTCGGGACTAAAGGTCACCGACCAAATATTCAAAGCGTGACCGGTCAACGCGTTCAGCACGTCACCTCTCTCCACGTTCCATAACCTGATCGTCTTATCTTCACCGCCGCTCGCCAAGGTTAAGCCGTCAGGACTAAACGCCACAGACCAAATCGTCTCGGCTGATCCAGCAAATGTTCGGATCAGAGTTCCATCGTCGGTTCGCCAAAGGCGTAACTTCCCGTCGTAACTCCCGGTGGCTAGATAACTTCCGTCGGGACTGTAGTCGAGCGTAGTTACTCCCACTGGGTGTTTCAGATCCTGGATGACCCGGCCGTCATCACGCCGCCAGATCTTGACGGTTCCGTCGATACTGCCACTCGCCAGCGTCTGGCCCTGGGGGCTGAATTGGACTGCGTGAACACCCAGGGTGTGCCCGGTAAAGGTTCGAAACAAGCTGGCCGGTCCGGTGACAACCTCAGATGGCTTGCGGATGAAGTGGAAATAGCAGAGGTAAGTGGAGGCAAATATCAGGGCCAGCGTGGCAAAAATAATTGTTTTCTTGAGTGTGATTTTCACGGTTTGGTAATTTCAAAATCCTGGTTTTGGTCGTAAGCTAGTTAACGAATGGTCTAGCGATTTATTAACATCTGAGAGGAACCTATGACGACGAGCACGATGAAACACTTGACGATGGCGGAGCTCGAAGCCGGATTAGACGAGATTCGCCGCGCCCCCAAAGATGAAGGTTTATTGGAACTGATTGTGCGGCGGCCGCGCGTTGATGAGCGCGAGGTCCTTGAAGAGGCCGAGCTCCACTTGTCAGAAGGACTGGTGGGAGATAGCTGGATATCGCGCCCCAGCTCCCGGACCCCAGATGGGTCGCCCCACCCCGACATGCAGCTCAACGTAATGAATGCCCGCGTGATTGCGCTGGTAGCGGGTGAGAAAGAACGCTGGCAACTGGCTGGGGACCAGTTGTATCTCGACATCGACTTGAGCGCTGAAAATCTGCCGCCCGGGACGCAACTTTCGCTGGGTTCAGCAGTGATTGAAGTCTCGCCCCAACCGCACACGGGTTGCCACAAATTCGTTTCGCGCTTTGGGCTCGATGCCGTCAAGTTTGTAAATTCCTCGGTGGGTAAAGAGCTACGCCTAAGAGGCATCAATGCGAAGATTGTGCAGCCGGGAACCATTCGTGTGGGCGATGTGGTCAGGAAGATCGTGCAACCGTAATCAGGGAAACGACCGAAACGTTCGCTGGAGATCGACTTCAGTGCAGGTCCGAAGAACCGGCATTAAATAGCCACGTCCGTAAGGGCGTGGATCTGGACTCTCTCAGACGACGAGCGCCGAAGGTGCGGAATAAGTTACTTCCCAACCTCAACTAGTCTCGGCCCTGCAGCTTCAAGCTCTTTTCAGAAAGACATCATTGATCTGATTGAACGGAGCCGCATCGCCCAGGCCGTCAAACGTACCAGTCTCTTTGATACTCTGCGCAGCGCGGATGAACGCACCCCAGGCCACGCGCGCCAGCGCCGCCCCTACCGAAACTCGACGCACACCAAGATCTCCCAGTACAGAAAGCGAAAGATCGCCGGGGGCCGAAACCAGCACGTTGACTGGTTTGGGCGATACGGCCTTAACGATTGCCGCAATCTCATCGACAGCGCTAACGCCCGGCGCGTAAAGACAATCAGCGCCGGCCTCAGCATAAGCGACCAGCCGCTCGAGTGAAACGCGAAGCGGATCAGGGTGGCCCACCAGCCAAGCTTCACACCTGCCTGTCAAAACTACCGGGACCCCTGCGGCATCGATCGCGGCGCGTGCGGCCTTAATTCGTTCGACTGCCAGGGCGAGATCGTAAAGAGGTTCGGTGTCATTTCCGTTGGCGTCTTCAATCGATAGACCCGCGACGCCGGTGGCAACGCAACGACCTACATTTCCGGCGACGCCTTCCGGGTCATGCGCATATCCATTTTGAAAGTCAGCGTTCACCGGCAGGCTCGTGGCTTTTACCAGGTCGCTGACGTGGCCGAGCACCGCTTCGCAGCTAACCGCTGAAACTGAATCAGGTAGTCCCTGAGAAAAGGCGAAGCCGGCCGAAGTCGTGGCGAGTGCCTGGAAACCGAGATGCTCGAGATAAACTGCCGTTCCCACGTCCCATGGATTGGGCAGAACAAAGCAGCCTGACTCGTGCAGTTCGCGAAACCGGGCCACCGCCGATGCTTGGGTGTTTGGTAGGTTGTTCATCCGGCAAATCCTACCCTCCTAAGGTCTGGACACGCCAGCCCGCCACGAAAGCAATTGAGATCGTCGGAATCCCAACTCTGAGCGGGAGGTGCCTCTTTGGAGTGCGGCGGCTTGACGCCGCTTTCGCCGGTGGCGGCTTGACGCCACCTTCGTTCGCTGAGATCTCGACTACCTTTAGCGCGTCAAGCCCGCGACTTTAAGAAATTCATATCCACCCAAACCGAGAGCACAGGGAAAGTTGCTGGAACTGCCACAGCCACTTAGCGTATCTTGCCAATGAACAAAATTCAGGAAGCCCCAAGTGAAAACTCATGAGTCACTTCTACAAAAACAAGTTCGTTCTTACAGTTAGTTCGCTTCTTCTGTCATCTTTGCTGGCGGCCGGCTTCGTCAGTGCCAGGGGCGCAACCCAAACCCGACGACTCCGGCTCGTCCCCAATCACATCTCCCTCGCCAGCGGTCGCTCGTTTGATCTCAACCTTCCCGAAGCACTCGGCATCAGCGTCGCAGCGCAGGGTCTGAAACGAGTGCGCTTCATGGCGAAGAGTCCGGACGACCGGATATTCGTTACGGACATGTACAACCTGACTGACAATAAGAAGGGCGCGGTCTACATCCTCGAGGAATTTGATCCGGTGAGCAAGACCTTCAAGAAGGTAACAACCTATCTCAAGGGATTGCGCAATCCGAACAGTGTTGCCTTTTACACTGACGCGAGCGGTATCAGCTGGTTCTACCTGGCGCTCACCGATCATCTGGTTCGTTACCAATACAACGCGGGGGAACAGACACCTTCAGGAAAACCCGAGGTGCTGGCTACTTTCCCCGACTACGGACTGAGTTACAAATACGGCGGCTGGCACCTGACGCGCACGATTGTGGTAGCGGACAACGGTAAGCTTTATGTTTCAGTCGGCAGCAGTTGCAACGCCTGCGAAGAAAAGGAAGAAGTGCGCGCCAGCGTGATCGAGATGGATCCTGACGGCAAACATCAGCGACATTTTGTGCGCGGTTTGCGCAACGCGGTCGGGCTGAAGTGGATCAGAGATCAGCTATTCGCGACGAACATGGGGTCAGACCATCTGGGTATTCACAAACCCGCCGATATGATGTACCAGCTCGAAAACGGGAAGAACTACGGTTGGCCCTACTGCTACCAATCGGGCCCGCGACGTTTCCCGGATCCAAAGTTCAACCCCGGCGGAAAGAAGATGAACTGTCGCAACGTACCCGAAGGCTACGCTGCTTTTGATGCGCACAGTTCTCCGCTCGGCTTCGAGTTTTTCGACTCAATGGATCTCGGCCCGGTGCCGAAGTCGGGTTACGGCGGTCCTTTAAGAGACTCGTTTCTGGTCGCTCTCCACGGTTCGACCCGAAAAAGCTTGAACCGAGGTTATCGCGTAGTGCGGCTTCAAAAAGGTCGCAAGGCCGAGGATCC
>DATKIS010000187.1:0-11898 GCA_035543975.1 Pyrinomonadaceae bacterium | reverse complement strand
AGGTTGGCGGGGGCTCATGGTTGAACTTTTCCGACGAGCGCCTGAAGAATATCAAGGGCCAGTTCACCAGCGGACTCAAAGCCGTGATGCAATTACAACCGCTCCGCTACGAGTACAAAAACGACAATGCCCTGGGACTCGTCTCATCCGGAGAACACATTGGTTTTGGAGCCCAGGCGGTGCAGCGGATCATTCCCGAAGCCGTCACCAGCACCAGCTCCGGCTACCTGCAAGTCAATAACGACCCGATCATCTTCACCATGCTCAACGCCATTAAAGAGCAGCAGAAAGAGATCGAACAGCTGAGAACCGAAGTCCGGAAGTTGCGGGCCCGCTCGAACAGACGCAGGTAACCTTAGCGTCCGCAATTAACAAACAATCAGGCCGTGGGCTTCCGCTTAGCCCACGGCCTGATTGTTTAGGTATTGAGCAACGAAATCTGCAAGACCTCAGTGCTCCCGGCTAGACATCCAAAAATTTGTGGCGATGTTTGGGGTCCGGCATCATGCAGGATTCGTGTTTCCCAAAAATGCGATAACGATTTCGCGCCACCGCTTTGTACATCCCGTCTCGTAATACCCGTGGCAGCACGCGCCCGACGCCGGCCAGCTTCCAGAACCCATCAAGTTGGGACACCACATGCATTATCGCATCCGACCGAGCCAGCAGTCTTTCGCCTGGCTGATTGTAGTCAAGGACCACATAAACCGTGTTCAGATCGCTGGAGTCAACACCGTGCCGCTTCAACAGCGCAGCGGCAAGGTCACTCTGGAGCGACGCAAAACGAAATCGATCGTGTGTGTCTCGAACCAGAAGAAACTGGTTGAGACGATTGCACAGTCCGCAAACGCCATCGTAAAGCACAATCGGATTGGATTTAGTTGGCACCACTCTTAGGTTAACGAATTACGGTTCCGGCGTCGAAAGCAAATAAACAGCAAACGAGGCCAGCCAATGTTCGCCGGAATAATCACCACTGGCCACGTGGGCCAACGCGTCCTGGGCATGCGAGCGCGCCGCGGTCGTCAACACGTTGCGCGCCGGATCGTTCGGCGGCAGGGCGGTGGCAATGCTGCGCATACACCAGGCGCGGCTGAGATTAAGTCCGTCGAGGTGAACCAGTTTCGGGTCTGAGCGGTCGCTAACCGTAGCGGGATGGAGCAGGGCTCTCGGTGCACCGGCGGCGATTTGGGGAAGGAAGCGATGAAACCAACGGCGAAACTCGGCTGCGGTAAGCACGCGTCGCATTAGATCCGCTTCCATCAGAGCAGCCGAGAAAAAGTCTTCACCGCCGGGCTCCCAGGCGGCAGGATAACTCGCGTCCTTTGCAAAGTAGGTTCTACTTCGTTCAGCAATCAGGGCCTTGAGCTGCTCGTTACCGGTTGTCTTCGCGTAGTCGAAAGCGAATGCCAAACCGAAGGCAGTGTTGGGATGGACACCCGTCCGAATCGGATAAGTTTGCTTGGGCAAAAACGAAAGATAGCGATTAACCAGGGCATCGACCAGCGGCTGCAGGTTCCTCAACCAAGCCTGGGCCTCCGGATCCTTCAAACCAGACAGTTCTTCCGCCAGTTTCAGCAACCACGCCCAACCATAGGTTCGCTCAAACGACTGTCGATTGGGTTGTTGAAGATAGGCAGTCTCTACTCGAATATTGCCGGCTATAAGGTTTGCACTTAACGCCTTTCGAATGGCGGGGGCCTCAGGCAAGTCTGGGAACATCACCAGCAGCCTTACCAGCATCCAGTGTCCATGGACCGAAGAGTGCCAATCGTAGCAACCGTAAAAAGCCGGATGCAGAGTTTTTGGGCTCTGCACATCGCCACTGTTATTAATCACGTGCTCAGGCTTGTTCGGATATTCTCGGGCAACGCACTTCAGCGCCAGCGCGGCGAAGTGTGAGGCTTGTGATGGCGTCAGCGACATGTCTGGCAACCGGGTTGTCTTAGTTTGGGCAACCGTGGAAACTGTCCCCAGCGCAAAAACTGCGAGCACGAAAATAGTCTCGAATATGTGTTTGGCCACTGTGCCTCCAATTACTTCGTGAGACTTCGTGTAGATTTGGTTGGATCGTTCTGCCTACTAATATCTGTGGGACGGACGCCCAATGTGAATATGCGGTCCAGTAGCCGTCCCGGGGATCGCCTGACGAAACGCCAGGAAAGGAATGCCATTCGCTCGCAGGAAGTTTAGCAACCCCTGCCCTTCTGGGCCATCAGGGTGCAGAGAAACGTCCATGGAATTACGGTGGTCGAGTCGCCAACGGTCATGGATTGAGCCCTGGCCAAAAACTGCCACCGGCAACGGTTTCTTAAACGATTCGAGGAAGTAGCGTTGCACTTTCCACGCCTCAGCCAGCATCCAGCCGCTGCCGCCGTTATAGCGAATCATGGCGGCGGTGCTTACCAATCCACCCTTAGGAATAGGCTTGAGTTTTGCCAGCGACTTTTCAGCCTCAGCTTCAAGCAGCGTATCCGCGATGCGTGAGTCGGCATTCGCAATTGACTGGTGAATCTCCGCCACTTTGTCTTTGGCCTGGCCGAGCGCCATTTCAGCGGTTTCCAAATCTTTCTTCGAAACCAGCCCGTCTCCGAAGAGCTTGCTGAGGTTGGTTACTTTTTCCTGTTCCCGGGCGACGTTCCTTTCGAGGCCGGGCAGCTGCTTTTTCAGGAGGCCCTGGTATTCATCGGTCGCTTTGATGTACTCGTCTCTGAGTTTCCCCAATTCATCGGTAGGCTTGACTTGAATCGGCTTGGCCTTGGGTGCTGCAGTTGCCTTCGGCTTTGCTCCGGTCGACTTCTTTTGACCGCCCAAAACGGTTGGTGCTGGCAGCAAGAGTGTGAGCAACAGCCCGGCGATAGCGCGCGCGAACGTAACGCTGCTGCCGCGGGAGACCGTGCTCAAACCCGAGTTTGAAAGCCTTGTAGTTTGACTGCCCTTCAGCCCCATTACCCTTGATGTGCTCATGAACCTTTTGCGCTCTGTTCCAATTCTGAATTTATCTCTCCGCCTATCAATATTGCCAGGCCGGTAAAATAGAACCACAGCATAAGCACAATCAGGGCGCCGAGCGAACCGTAGGTGACGCTATAGCTATTGAAGTAGTGTAAATAAACCCGGAAGCCAAAAGAAACCAGTAACCAGATCACTACGGCTGCGAGGGAGCCAAGGGTCCACCACTTTCGCTTTCTTCGCCTCACATCCGGGGCAAACGAGTAAATGAGATCAAAGGTTAGCAACAGGAAGAACAGGGCGATCGGCCATTGAAGTATCTTCCAGACAATTGTAAACGCGGCGCTGAACCCGAAATGACCGGCCACGCGATCCCCTAGTTGGCCGCCAAACAAGACAACCGCCAGAGCCAGGACTATCAGGATCGAGACCACGATCGTTAAGACCATGGCCGTAAGTCTTACTTTCCACCAGCTGCGCCGCTCCTTAACGGCGTAAGCCGCATTCAACGTATCGCTAATCGCGCCCATACCGTTGGAGGCGGCCCAGAGTGCGGCCAGAATGCCCAGCGAAAGCTTGCCGCCACCAGTGGCTTCGCTAATCTCATCGAGCGTCGTGTGCACCAGAGTAATCGCCGAAGGCGGCATAACGGTGGCGAGATAGATGATTAGCTTGTTGCGCAGGGCTGAACCTGCCTCGGCAAAATATCCGAGCAGGGTCATGAGGAAGAGTAGTAACGGGAACAGTGCCAGGAGAAAATAATAAGAGAGTTGAGCAGCGCTACCGAAGATGTCGTGATCGTTGATGCGTGTCCAAAGCCTTGAGAGAAACGTTTTCCAATCCAAAGTAGCATCCCCCATGATTGACCGGCAGCTAAACGAATAACGTGGTTCGTTTGCCCGTTCATAACCTTTTTGAACTAATGGAGGTCACATGGCCCAGGTTGCTGTGCAGACCCCCCTAGATTGATCAAAGATCCATCAGAGAAGTTATTCGGGAATTTGGGTCTCTCATTCCAAGTGACATTTTGGAATTGATCAGGGCTCAGACCTTTTGCTCCAGTGAAATCAGTGCCACTTATGCTTGCTCCGTCGAATCTCGCCCCCGTGACATCGGTTTGCTTGTTTTCGAACGCAAGAAACTTGGCTTTGTCCAAGCATGAGCCTATGAAACTTGTCTTTGTGAAATCTACATTCAAGAAGGTAGCCCCCGAGAGATTCGCGCTTCGAATTTGCAGATTACGATAATTTGTGTTTTTGAGCCATGCTCCTCGAAGGTAGGTGTGTGCTAAGTCTAGGTCACGATCTATTGCACGCAAACCGTTGAGCCTGCCGATCACAGTCAGAATCGCTGAGACATCAGCAGTCCCCGGTTGACCATACTCTTCATTCTTAATCCAAGGTGAATTCTTCCAAGGGGAATTCCATGGATAGTGTTCTCTAAGATAGTCCGTTAGTAGTACCATTGTGGGCCAATAATAATCTTCGGAGTCTTTGGCCACCCCTTCGAGCGCGTAAATCCCTCCTAAGCGGCTCTCTAAATGCTCCTTATCAGCCAACATAACTACTGCCTTACTAAAGCGATCGGTAATCTGGCCTTTTGCAGCAAGCTCAAAAGTCTTACGAGTGTTTGTGCTGGCGTCGCTCTGAGCCTTTTCCGCGAGCCGGACATTTTGATATGCCGAAATCGCTCCGAAGAGTAAGATCGCTCCTCCGATTATTTGGGCTAATGTCTTTCGGGCATCGTCTTCAGCTTTGAAGCGCTCACCCTCATCCTCCCCCTTAAAAGTGATCTTGCGAACCTGCACAACAGGTATGATCATCAGCCAGACCAGCGAGATCAAAGCAATGAGAATCCAGACAAATCGCGATCCAGGAAATAGAAGTGATGTCCCAACGACAATGATCGCAGGTACCAAGACCAAGACAGCTAGGAGCCCTTCATCGCTGCGGATTACCCTTGGGTGCGGTCGGGATGAATCTCGTTGGACTTCTACTTGAGCGTGCTGTTGTTCAGTTGCGTCGTCGTTTTCCATCGGCCAAGCCCTCCGTAAGCGACCCGCAATAATCATCCTTACGATCATTAAAGGTACCGGGCAAAGAGACCCCCAAACACCTCAAGCCAAGCTTTTCAGTAGACCTTGGACTACGCTAAACGAACGACCAAATGCAACTTTACTTGGGCAGGTAGTCACTTCACCATGGTGCCGGTGCGGCCCCAGCGAGTGTTGAAGATGAAATCCGAAATGAAATTACCGTGGGGAGCACTCTCATCGTATGACCAATAAACAAACATCGCCCGGCCAATAACCAGTTCACGCGGGACGAATCCCCAGTAGCGGCTGTCTTCGCTGTTTTCGCGATTGTCGCCCATCATGAAATACTTCCCGGCCGGGACCACGAGTTCCCCGTCTTTTCCCTCGACCCTAAACGCGTCATAGTCTTCGCTCGAGCGTTCATCGCCGGACCCGGGATGATAATAGACGTCGTACAACTCACCCGGCTTGCGAGGTGAACTGTTCACAGTCTCCAGCGGTGATTTGTTGTCATTCTTGTCGATGGCTTCAACTATGCGTTCGGGCAAGGGCTGGCCATTGACGATGACGTGTCGCCCCTCGATCTTTATTCGGTCCCCGGGCAGCCCAATCACGCGCTTCACATAGTTTGTCACGATTGGTTTGTTGTCCGGCCGATCATCCCGCTTTGGATCGTAATGATTGCCCGGATACTTGAAGACGATGATGTCGCCGCGCCTGATTTCTCGCTGAGGAAGGAAAGGCAGGGTGGCGCCTGGTGCGAAGATGAATTTGTTTACCAGTAGATGGTCGCCAATCATGATTGTGTTCTGCATGGATCCGGTGGGCACCTTTACCGCCTGCACGATAAAGGTCATTCCGAACAACGCCATGATCACTGTGACCACCGCCGACTCAAAATACTCGCGCCAGACCGACTTTGGCGGTCCTTTTGGCTTTGCTTCGGGTTGCGGCGCGGGATCGTGGCCGTTGCGGCCAAACAATCGTGAAAAGGAAAACGGCCTGGATGCCGCTTTCGTTTCAGAGGTCTGAGTGGAAACTGGTCCGCTCGAAGGGTTATTCATCATCTTTAAAATTATCCTAGATACCTTAACTGCCGCGGTCAAGTTCGCTGCTAGTGCCGGGCGCTTCTTGACGCAACCTCAGAATTCCAGGCGGTCATGATTCCGGTGCTTCTGCCCGGATGCAGGCCAATGCTTCTTTGGCGGCGGCGGCCTCCGCGGTCTTAATTGAGCGGCCTTCGGCGCGTACGCTGCCATTATCCCAGCTGACTTCCACATGGAAAGTTCTACGATGCGGCGGTCCCTGCGATTCGACTACGGAATATTTTGGGGCCGGGCGTCGTTCTGCCTGGAGTCGCTCCTGCAACATCGTCTTATAATCTGCCTCGGCCGCTCCTACGGGAGTAACCTTTCGCAACTCCTCACCCAACGCCCGGTGAATGAAGGCGGTCGCGGCGTCCAATCCTCCATCAAGAAAAATGGCACCCGTCAACGCTTCCAATACATCCGCCAGTAACGCGTCTTTTCGACGTCCTCCACTCTTCTCTTCGCCCCGCCCAAAACGCAGGAAATCGCCGAGGGTAAGTTTGATGGAGGCCGCCGCCAAAGTTGGGGCGCTCACCAGGCGATGTTTCATTCGCGAGAGTTCGCCTTCAGTACCAGCGGGATAGGCTTTGCAGAGGTAGTCCGCCACGACCAATCCCAAAACTGAATCCCCCAGGAACTCCAAAGCTTCATTGTGGAGCCGGCGTGCCTGATCTTCCTCGCCGGGCGCTACTTGCTCGTGGGCCCAGGAACGATGCGTGATGGCGCGTTCGGCCAGGGTGCGATCACGAAAATTGTACGAGAGGGTTGATTCGAGCAGGTCCAGATCCGGAGGTTGGATTCCTTGTTTCTTCAATGCAGGTTATCTGTAACAAAGCCGGAAGCGTTGTCGATTTAGCGACAAGCTTCCGGCTCCCTAATGAAGGTTCCTAACGCGGCTGGCTTAGTGAGCCCGTTTCGCGGCGCCAGCCGTCACATGATTGTTTCGTGGTTTCGGTTTGGCCGGGGTCGCCGCGCCGTTCGTTGAAGTAGCCGGCTTGACCGAATTCGATGCTGCCGTGGTGTTGGTGGCGGTTGGAGCCGCCGCAGTAGTTCCAGCAGCCGAAGAGCCTCCGGTTACTGGCGTACCAGTCGTGGTCGCCGGCGCCGGCAAAGTGGTCAGCGGAGTCGGCTCGGGTGGCAGAGGTTTCGATAACGCGCTGGCGATTAACTCAGGCAAGCCGGCTTCGGAACCATTATGCCGATACTTGTACCAGGTGCTGAGCCCTTCCATCCAATCCTTCTTGGGAGTCGCATACTTTGCGTCGGTGCCGGCGAGCGCAACGGCGCGCGCGTATGCATCAATCATCCGGTCGATGACCTGATTAATATTCTCGAGGGCTAGCTTGCTTTCGGGGGTTTCGTCTTTACCTTCGAACTTCGTCTTGTAATCAGCAGACAACTTCGTATAGGGCCCGCTCTCGTAAGCTGCGGCGACGAAGTAATAGGTCCACGGATCCTTCTTGAGATCAGTCTCAAATTGGGCTTTCTTGATTAGCGAAGTAAGCGCGGCGCCAGGATTGTCCTTAAGACTTAGCCGGCCAACAACGTCGTGAAGATACGCGAGGGTGTCATCTTTTCCTTTGAACGGTGCCCAGGAAGTCGGCGTCTTGCCGGCTTCAATCATCTGGATTGCTTTGCGCGCATAGTTTAGCGCGTCGGCATTGTAGCTCTCGTTCTTGAGACTAGCCGCCGCGAGATAACTGCCATAGCCCAAATCGATAATCACCCGGAGATTTTCCGGATCGTCAGTAAGAATTTCCCTACCCATGGCGATCGCTTCCGGGTACTTCTTGTCGGTGTAAAGCATGGGCGGCATCTTCAGCTTGCGACTTTCCTTCTCGTAAGCTGTAACCCATTTCTTAAGGTAAGCCGTGTATTGATCTTCTGTTTGAGAGCAAGCGAGATATTTTTTCCCCGCATCATAAGCCTTCGCCGAATCGCTGGTGCGATTCGCAGTAAAGTCGGTATACAAAGCAGCTTTGCCTTCCTCCGTACACTCCGGAGCCTGTGCAAAGGCAGAGGCGGCCGTCAGGGCCAGGCTAGCGAAAACTGCAAACATGCCAATAATTTTCTTCATTAGTTGTCAGGACCTCCAAGTTCCCTCTTCCAGCTTTTTCTGCGGGGGCCAACATGTGGCTTCCAGCGTCGCGAGAGAGCGACACTAAGATGCGGACTTACAAAAACCAGTTGCCGATCTGCGGTACTTATGCAGGAGAGAACCACAGTCTTCTTGGATCGAAATCACGCTCAAAAAGAACGCCCGCAATATTCCTGCAACTTACCAGACCTGTCAAGGCGGAAATCCTCGCAGTAAAAGAAAAAAACAGGCACTAAAAGCATCTGCGCCGGATCTCGTAATTAGTTTACGAGTCTCCGGCGCAGATTGGTTTTCCGGGGATTGCAACTCCCTTGTAATTAGGGCTGCGTCTTGCGCGGTCTGTCATCAGGCTGTGACGGAGTCTTTCCGGAAGTTTTCGTAACTCCCGATTTTGTCTCGGCCTTCTGAATTGGGGTAGTTCGCGGTTCAATTGGCATAAGAACTCGCTTCACCGTGTCGCGCGGTGGAGTGGTCTGTTTGCCTGGCGGTTTGGATGCCTCGGTTTGGGTATCACCTGCCACGGTGGAGGCAGCTTCGTCGGCGTTGACTGCGGCTTCAGCAGCCTCGGTTTCAGCCGCCTCGGCCTCGGCAGCGTCCTTATCTTCTTCGTTTAGCTCAGCCGCCTTCGAGTCGCCTGGTTTCCCGGTCGCTACCTGCAAAGTGATTGGCGCCCCAAAACGAGATCCAAGCTCTCGATAGATTTTGCCGGCTACGGCAGCCGGAAAGTGGTTGCGAGCATCTGGACCGCGTCCGATTACAACCACAGCGAGACGAGGATTGGCCAATGGTGCGTAAGAAGTAAACAATCCCAGCCATGAACCTTGACCGATGCAAGTTCCAGTTTTGCCGGCGACGGTCTGCTGCGGATCGTAAGCCTTCTTGCCTGAGCCATAGTTCACGGCTCCGACCATGCCGGGAACCATTCGACGCAGATTGTCCTGACTCACCTCCAACTGCCGCCGAACTTTAACCTTGGCCTTGGAGTCGTTTGCAGAGCGCGGCACGTAGGGAACCAGGAGCTTTCCACCATTTGCCAGGGCTGACACCAGGGTTCCTAACTGCAACGCGGTTACTTCAAAATCGTCACCATGCGAAGACATCCGATTGAGGGCAAACCCACTCTTTTCCGCCGGAAGACGGCCAGAATATTCGTTGGCTACATTCGCGCCAGTCTTCTCGCCTAAGCCAAGCTCCCTGGCGTAACCCATCATCTTTTCAAAGCCAACCTGGCCGCCAATATGTTGGAAGTAGGTATTGTTGGAATACGCGAGGGCGTCGGTCAGATCCAGTTTGTACTTGTCAGATATGTTTGTAGTCTCGAAGGGGCTGATCATTTTCTCTTCCAGACCAGCAACTCCGGTGACCAGTTTGATGGTGGAGCAGGGTTTGAACCCCCTCCTGAGTGCCCATTCCTGGTTCACCACCGAATAGATTTTTCCGCTTTGCGGATCCATCACGACTACTGTTCCGGCGTGGTAACCAAGCGCGTTCACAGCTACGCGTCGCACTTCGGGATCTTCGCCAGTTGTGTCATCTCTACCTATAAAAGTCTGCGCTTCGTCGCGCATGGCTTTTTCGATAGCGCGTTGACGGGCGATTGCAGCCCTGCGCGCAGCTTCGGCGCGGCGACGGGCTTCCAAAATCTCGCGACGGCGCTGTCTAGAATTGCCTCGTAATGCGGCCGTGCGTTCACGCTTTGTAAGAGGTCTTCGTAGTTTTCGCTCAAGCGCCTTCAACGAGGCTGCCTGCTCACGAGCACTTTCGCGTCTCAGCTCGCGACGCGACAGGCGGGAGTTTCCGCCCCGACGTGATTGTTTTGCGGAGACCCTCTCATTTCGGCGTCCGCCACGACGGTCCCTGGCCGAAAGTTTCTTACTTTTTTCCGCTCGCGCCGCGGGACGCTTGCTCTTGCTTGATTGCCGCTTCTTAGCGAGAACGCTGGTTTGAAAAGGAAAAACGAGAAGGATGAATAATATGAGTGCAAACTGGAGAGAACGAGGGCGGTGATTCGTCACAGTCATCAGGGGATATTACCTTTCCTGGGATTAGTTAACTCACTTTCCGTGAGTGTCGCCGAAATTCCTACGCCGCTTAACAAGTTTTGCACCTCTCACGATAGTGCAAACGTTAACCAATGTGAGAGCTTTATGAGTGCTCTCGGAAACACTATGTTTAAGATGAACCTCCGGGTCCATCCTAAGTTAAAGCGGGAGATGCCCTAAAAATTTGGCGGCCCCTGGGGACATTGATTCGAGACCGGCGCAACTATAACATCAGGTACCCGGGTCAGCAACACAAAAGTAATGTTTTGTACATAACTCGCAACACATAGACGTTCACCTTGACTGATACCAAATGGAAACGATTAACAGGAACAACAATTTCACCCAGAGAGCCGTCAAATCCTCATGAGCATGCCAAAGATCCTTAACAGTTTTCGCGCCAGGCTGGTGCTCCTGTTGGTCGTGCTCCTCGGACTAACTCTGGGCGTTCAGTATTACGTGAATCTCAGGTCAGTCCGACGCAATGCGCACATGATTCTCGAACAGGAACAGGCGATCATGGCCGGCGTCGCCCTGGGCGTCAGCAGCATTAACAGCAAAAAGTATCTTGACCAAATGCGCCCGGAGCTACGCGAGCCCGTCTTCGACGAGAACACCGGACGGGTGAAGGGCATCCTCGTCGTTGATAGTGAGGGTGCGGTCAAAGACAGCCTGGTCGCAGCTTATGCTCCGGTTGAGCACGAGGACAAAACCAAGAGTTTCGTGAACCTCAAAGATGTGCCGCTCCCACCGCTTAGTCCCGCGGTAGAGCTGGCTGACTTGAACGAGAATCTGCCCTCCTGGCTGAAGCGCTCAGCCCAACCGCAGCCCGGCGAACCGGGAGCGTTCTACTTCCCCATAGAGACGACGGAGGGTCGCTGGTACATCATTGTCGAGCTCGACTCTGCGAACAGCCTCACCAATATTCTGGAAAAGCAGGCTTCGCGCTCTGCTCTGTATACCCTCCTGCTCTTGCTTGCCACCACGCTGGTTACGGGTCTGTTCGTTTGGCGTTTTACTCGACCGATTCGGGATTTGTCAGTGGCCGCCCGCCGCGTCGCAAACGGGGATTTCGACGTACGCGTTCCTACGGATCGCAGCGATGAAATGGGTACACTGGCTGCTGCCTTCAACGAGATGATCGCCCGGCTGGAACGGATGCGCGAACTCGAGTCGCAGCTGCATCACGTTGAGAAGGCGGCGGTCGTCGGACGGCTCGCGGCCGCTATCGCTCATGAGATACGCAATCCCCTCAACTACATCAACCTGACACTCGATCATCTCCGTTCATCCTTTGCCCCCGAAGATCCAGGCAAACGGGCAACCTTCGAGCGCCTGGCCGATCAGCTAAAATCGGAAGTAGCGCGAATCAATCGGCACATCACAGACTTTCTAAAATATTCACGTCCCTCTGCGCTTGAGCTGGAACCGCTGGATCTTCGCACCCAGGCCGAAGATGCGATGCGGGTAATATCCGGACAGGCAATTGAAAGTGGAATCGCAACCAGCTTGACCGAAGAGAGCAAGTTGCCTCTGGTGATCGCGGACAAAGATTCCCTACGTTCCGTTTTTACCAATCTGCTTATCAACAGCCTGGAAGCAATGAAGGGTGAAGGGGGAAGCATCGGCGTCAAGCTGGTCGCCGAAGCGACCGATCACGTTCGGGTTGAAATTACCGACACC
>DATKIS010000186.1:0-6878 GCA_035543975.1 Pyrinomonadaceae bacterium | reverse complement strand
AAGCGCGGCCCTCGCGCAGAAGGACACCAAGCAGAAAAAGGCACCGCCCACGGGAACGCCCGTGCTCTGGCAGGAACCAGCCGACCTGGAATCGCGCAACCTGTTACTGGGACCCGGAGGCGAAATGATGAAGCCGGATCTCTCGAAGGTCACTTTTGTTCGCGATCAAATGGGTGGCGGATTTTCAATTAATTACCGGGTTACTGACGGCGCCGGCAAGGTTTGGGTCGCAAAGCTTGGCAAGGAAGCCCAACCGGAAACGGCATCCTCGCGACTGGTCTGGGCCCTTGGCTACATGACCGAGATTAATTACCTGGTTCCGTGCGTTCATATTCAGGGAGCGCCTGAGCCCAGGTATAAAGTGAAGCGCTGCGAGGGAAACGGCTTTGCCAACGTAAAATTTGAGGCTCGCCCGGCAGGCGTCAAACGTCTGGATCCGTGGAGTTGGACGAAAAACGAGTTTAGCGGCACGAACGAATTTCAGGGCATGGTGGTCTTGATGTCCCTGCTAAATAACTGGGACCTGAAGGACGACAATAACCGCGTCCTGTACGTGCCGGCCGGCAAAAACAGCCAGGCGCAATTGCAGTACATCATCAGCGACCTGGGCGCGACTTTCGGCAAGACCGGCGGGTTTCTTTCGCACAACCGCAACGCCCCGGAGGATTACGTCAAAAGCAAGTTTGTAGAAGGTGTGGAAGGGAACCGCGTCAAATACGCCTACGGCGGCAAGAATGCGGGTCTCTTCAAGAACATTACTCTCGAGCAAACAAAGTGGATCGCCGGATTGCTCTCACGCTTGAGTGACCAGCAGATAGGCGATGCGTTTCGCGCCGCCAACTATGAACCCGCAGAAGTTGAGGTTCTCACTCAAGCCGTCAGGGCCAGGATCGATCAACTGGTCAAGGTTCAAGGCTAAGATCGACGATTGCCTTGGTCGGCCGCCTGGGTTAGCGGGACTGCCTGCTAACTACAGGCGGATTTGACCATGGTTCGCCCCGAACATAAGAAGGAGAGATAAGGCATGAACAAGACGGCCGTCCGCCTTTTGTTGGTTTTCGTCGCCGTCCTGGTCGGCAGCGGACTGCTGGTTTACATTTTGCTGCGTTCGGCGAGTTCGGGAAGAGATGTGCGCTCCGAACCCCCGGCAGTGTCCGGGGACCAACGGGGTGTGAACACAGCGTCACCTGCCGGCTCGGGCCGAGTTCAGGATCAAGGCGCCGACTCCCTGCTGACGGAGCTCTTTGGAAGGGACGCGGCGCAGGCCGAGCAAATTGAAGAATCCAGTCGGGGAATGGTAGCACTCCGGATTCTGCTGAGATTCCTAATTGCCGCCTTGCTGGCCGCGTTTCTGGCTTTCCGCTACCGTCGGGGTCTTTCGATAGCCAAGCGAAACCCCTATGTGGCCCAAACCCAAATATTGCTGGCCGTAGTCGCTGCGGCGATGATGATGATCGTAGGCGATAGCGCCGCCCGCGCCTTCGGGATTTTTGCCGCTGCCTCGCTCGTTCGCTTTCGCACCAACATCCGAGATCCGAAAGAGACGACAGTTTTGCTGATTTGCCTTGGCGTGGGGCTGGCTTGCGGAGTGGGACGTCTGGACATGGCCATCGTCCTTACCGTTTTTGTAATTCTGGCCCTGTGGATTATGGAGCACTTCGAATCCGCACAGGTGTTCCGGGCGATGGAAGTGCACATTGGAACTCGAAAGCTCGATGAGACTCATGCGGTGCTCCGCCGGCTTTTCGCGAAACATGACCTGAGCCCCGAATTGCGCCAACTAGACACCCAGGATGAGGAAGGTGAAGTGGGCAAGATTGTCTATGAGTTGAGCCTGGGCTCGGCCATAACGACCGATAAGTTGACTGAAGAGATATTGGCTGAGGACGGTAAGAACGTTAGGAGTCTGGAATGGGACCAGAAGAAGAGCTCGACTTACATCTACAACTAGCGCGACCCTGCCTCAGACCGACGAAGGGAGCAGCTTGATTGGCCGCGGATTCACGCGGATAAACACGGATCGGAAAGGTAGTCTAGATAGCAGCCCCCACCTGCCGGCTACCTTGGTCTCCAGTCTAATAATAAAAAGGCCACCCAAACCTGGGTGGCCTTTCTAATTCGATTTCGCAGCTTGTGGTTCTAACGCTGATCCTGAGTCTGAGCGGCAGCGCTTTCGGCAGTCGTAGCGGCCTGCGTGGCGGCTTTCGCCGTCTGCAGTTGGTCGTAGTAGTCCTTCACAAAATCTTTGAAGGCTCCGTGGCCCCAACTGGTATAGAAGTCATACTTCTTCATCTCGGCGTAGACTTGCTCAAAATTCCAGTTGTAGTTTTGGTAACGGTAGACGGCGCCCAGAGCCCCTGTGCGGTGACGCCCGCCGGCGCAATGGAGGAAAAACTTACCCGTACCCGGGTCGTTAGCGATTTTTAGAAAGGCGCTGGTTGCAGCCTCGGTCGGATACTTCTTTTCGACCATGGGAATGTGGACATACTTCATTCCCGCGGATTCAACCGCGATTTTCTCGTCTTCCTTCGGAGCTTCGGTCAAATCGATAACGGTCTTGATTCCCATTGCAGCCAGGTCGTTGAAGTCTTCCTGAGTCTTGGGGCGGGCGCCTCGGTAGAAGCGTTCATCCATTTGACCGAAATTCTTGATCTTAATTGCGGAAGTTTTTTGGTTAGAAGGTTGCTGGGCTTGCGAAACGACAGCACCTGCGAGCAGCATCAAAGCAACGCTCGCCGCGCTACGAATCGACCTTCGGGTTAACTGAATCTGCATCAAATCTGATCTCCTTATCGTTGCCGGATCCGGTTTACTTAAGTCTAAACCTCACCCGGGTAAAGCCCCCGATTACAATTCAAAAGGTTATCACTGCTTGACCTAAAAACCCAATACTGTTTTGGCTCCAGCTTTGGTCAATCTGACCATCAGCGTATGCAAAGCAAACGATGGCTAAACCGCTTAGACTTGACTGCTGAAATAACTAACGGTTCGTTTGTTGAAGAGATCGGCCTGATTGCTCTTAGCCTCATTCCGGCCGACTAACAGTAGATGAAGCTCGTCCTGAAATCGTTGTTTCAGGTCGCGGAGTACTAAACGAAGATGTGGTTGCAAACGTTCCCGGTTCATGTGAGAGGCTTGCCGTAAGAGTATTGGGTATTAAAGCGGGCGAGTGGTTTCATCGCAAAGTTTTCCGTCGATTCGGATTTTGTTTATACTGCGCCTGCTCATAATCTCAGAAGGTAGGCGCCCCGATTGAACGAACCTGCGACTGAAAATATCACCCAACTGTTAATTGATCTCACCAACGGCAATCGCACGGCGGTGGATGATCTTTTGCCGCTCATCTATGGCGAGTTGCGGAGTTTGGCCGCCAACTATCTGCGCCGGGAGCGCTCCCAGCATACTCTGCAGCCAACTGCCCTGGTTCACGAGGCCTATTTGCGTCTTGTCGATCAAACCCAGGTCAACTGGCAGAACCGCGCCCATTTCTTCGGAATGGCTGCCCAGATGATGCGACGAATTCTGGTTGACTACGCGCGCGCGCACAAGGCAGGGAAGCGCGGTAGCGGTGAGGAGAAAGTCTCGCTCGACGAGAATATTGATAAGGCGGTGGAGCGCAGTGCGGAACTTATCTCGCTGGACGAAGCGCTGACGGAACTTGCAGAGGTTGACGATTTAAAGAGCCGCATCATTGAGCTGCGATATTTTGGCGGCCTGACTGTTGAGGAGACGGCGGAAGTACTGGGCGTAACTCCGGTAACCATCAATCGCCATTGGCGCATGGCAAAAGCCTGGCTCTATGGAAAGATGAGAGCAGACGGGTAAATGGTAAATGGTGAATGGCAAATGGTGAATGGTAAATCGCCACCGCAGCTAACATGTCGCGGCATAAACAGAACCACCATTTACTATTCACGATTTACCATTTACCCGCCTACAACTAACATGTCGTCGCCATAAATAGAACCACCATTTACAATTCACGATTTACCATTGACCCGCCCTATGCCTTCGCAACGCTGGCAACAACTGGAAGAGATATTTCAGACCGCCCTGGATCTCTCCGAGACAGATCGCTCTCAGTTTATTCAAAGTGCCTGCGCAACCGATCCGGAGTTGCGACGCGAAGTCGAGACGCTCCTTACCCAGTATGAAGAAGCGGGTGACCTTCTCGATCAAGCGGCAGTCGACGAGATTGGGATCCAGGATCTCGCTTCGTTGATTAAGGCGGAACCCGACCCCTTAATCGGGCAGCGACTCGGGGCCTACCGGATTGAGCGCGAGATTGGTAGCGGTGGCATGGGAGTAGTCTATGTCGCCGAGCGAGCTGACGACGTTTTTCAGCGTCGAGTTGCGATCAAAGTTATCAGGCGAGGGATGGATACCGATTTCATCCTGCGCCGTTTCCGTCACGAACGACAAATACTCGCGGCCCTGGATCATCCCAACATCGCACGCCTGCTCGATGGCGGGGCGACCGACACCGGCCTTCCTTATTTCGTAATGGAATACATCGAGGGCCAGCCCCTTTATGCCTATTGCGATACGCGCCGGCTCGACCTGCGGGAGCGACTGCGCCTTTTTCGTCAGGTCTGCGACGCGGTCAACTACGCGCACCAGCGCCGCATAATTCACCGCGATATCAAACCAAACAACATCCTGGTCAATGCCGGCGGAGTACCGAAGCTTTTCGATTTTGGCATTGCCAAACTATTGAACCCGGATATTTCCTCGGACACGCCTCCGATTACCGCCACCGCGATGCGAATGATGACGGTCGAGTATGCCAGTCCCGAGCAGATCGAGGGCTCTGCGGTCACCCACCTGAGCGATGTCTACAGTCTCGGCGTAGTCCTCTATGAACTTTTGACCGGGCATCGTCCATATCGTTTTCGCAACCGTCAGCCTTACGAGATGGCGCGCGTGATCTGCGAGGAGCAGCCTGAGTTGCCCAGCACCGCATTGAAGCGCACGGACAATCTGGTGCAGGTGTCTCACGTGGATTCTAATGCGGTCACTATCGCGCACCTGTGCGAAATGCGGCAGGAGACGCTCGATGGATTGCGCCGGGAACTTTCGGGAGGCCTCGATGACATAGCGCTGATGGCGCTCAGCAAAAATCCCGCGGAAAGGTATCAGTCTGCAGCTGAACTGGGAGAGGATGTTGGACGTTACCTTAGTGGTGACCCCATTTCAGCTAGGATTTCAGCCAGGCGTTCGGTTGCTCCAAGCTCCACCGCATCTAGTACAGCTGCAGCCGCAAGGACCCACCCACCCGAGCATCGCGACCTGCTGGAGATGCAGAATCGACTTCAGACCAGCGACAGGTCGGTGGCGGTCTTGCCCTTCAAGATGCTCGGGGCGCGCACAGGCGACACCGACGAATATCTGGGAGTCGGGCTGGCGGATGCTTTAATTACCCGGTTATCAAATGTGAGACGCCTGCTGGTTCGTCCCACCAGCAGCGTCTTGAAATACGGCGAGGGCATTGATCCATTTGACGCCGGGAGCCAGCTGGCCGTCAGTTACATCGTCGATGGCAACATTCGCCGGGCGGGTGAAACGCTGCGCGTCACCGTGCAACTGCTGAATGTTCCGGAGCGGGCGGTTCGTTGGGCGGGAAAGTTTGACGAAGAGTCGACGGATGTCCTGCGGCTCGAGGACCTGATTTCCGAACAGGTCGCCGGTTCCCTGATTCCGCAGTTGACGCAGGAGGAGCAGCGGCAGTTAGCGAAACGAGGCACGGAGGATCCCAAAGCTTATGCGGCCTATCTTCGGGGCAGGTATTTCTGGAACAGGTTCACTCCGGAATTGTTACCTAAGGCGATCGAGGGTTTTCAGACGGCTATCGCTTTCGATCCGACCTACGCGCTGGCTTACGTGGGCGTGGCGGATTTCTACAACTGGGCCTGCATCTATGGCATCCTCCCGCCGGGCGAGTGTTATGACCTGGCTCGCGCCGCCGCCGGTCGGGCCCTCGCTCTCGACGATTCGTTGGGAGAAGCTCACGCTACGATGGCCCTCTTGCTCGAGGATTCGGAGTGGGATTTTGTTGAGGCGGAGAGGCTCTACCGGCGCGCCCTGGAGTTGAATCCAAACTATCAACTCGCACACGAATGGTATTCAAGTTTGCTCGTGGGCACCGGGCGCTTTGCAGAGGGAGTAAGAGAAATCAGGCGAGCCGAAGAACTTGATCCGCTCGCGCCCAGGACCATGACCCTGGTAGCGTGGACCACTTATCAGGCAGGTGAGTTTGCTGAGTCGTTGGCCAAGGCCGAAGAAATAATCGAATTGGATCCAAACTACCCTCAGGGTTATTTGCAGCGTGGTATCAACCTTGTCCAACTCGGGCGAGCGGAGGAAGCGGTCGCGGAAATTCAAAAGGCCGCGGAGCTTATGGCTGGTTCGGTTTTGCCAAACTATGAACTCTGCTTTGCTCTCGTCGCTGCCAATCGGACAGAGGAAGCCCGGGCTGTTCTGCAGCAAATGCTGGAAACTGCTGCCCGGGCCTACGTCAAGCCTTACTGGCTGGCCATGGCCCACGCGGCTTTGGATGAACGGGATGCAGCCTTTGCGTGGTTTGAGAAAGCCTTTGCCGAATACGACCCATGGATCATCTGGTTTGGCACGGATCCAAAGTTGACGCCACTGCACGACGACCCGCGCTTTGTTGAGTTGTTCCGCAGGACGGGGAATCCACTGAGTGAGAGGCCGTAACATTTGGAGTGCGGCGGCTCGACGCCGCTTTCTCTTACCCGGCAAGAAGCCGGCGTCAAGCCGCCGGCAAGAAAGCCGGTGTCAAGCCGCCGGCAAGAAGCCGGCGTCAAGCCGCCGGCAAGAAGCCGGCGTCGAGCCGCCGGATACCAAAGCGGCGTCGA
>DATKIS010000185.1:0-4859 GCA_035543975.1 Pyrinomonadaceae bacterium | reverse complement strand
CGCCACTCAAGGGATCAACCGCAGAAAGAAAATCGCACATCATCGATAAGCAAAAGTCTTCATGAAGATGAAATCAGTAACAAAGCTTAGTTTTTCCGCAGCCTGCTAGTCCTTCACGATGCCAGACACACCGCCACAACTCATCTCCTTGAAAGCAATGCCAGTCCGAAGACCGTTCAGGAGTGGATGGGCTGGTCAGACAAGGCCTTCGTTCTCTACTACTCGCACGCAACAAAGCAATCAAGGGAACAAGCCGGGCAGTCGCTGGAGAGGCTTGCTGGTCAGAAAACAGCTTAGAAGTGTTGACGCGGTGTTACCCCTTAAGCCTATTTGAGTTGCGTTCGTTTGTGTTCGGTTCTTCCCCTTAAATCTTCTTGCACTGCACCGATTCCACCATCCGCAATAGTTCCTTTTCGCGTCTTCGCCGCGTCAAGCCTATCGCGAACTCTACGGCGAATTATGTGCTCTGGACAGTCTTTTGCCTCCTCACGCACTTTTTCGGCAATGTCAATTAACTCGGGCGGTAGGTAGTCCGTCACACTCAGATCTATGACTACCGGAAGGGAAAGCTCACTGCTCTTCGATACCTGCATTCTTCTGGGGCCAAAAGCTAAATAATTTGCCAGAAAGTCGGCGCTCAGTATGGGAGAATCAGGACTTTTCCCAGCTAACGAGGCTCTCAATTTTGCCTTCACTGTGAACGCGTCACGATCAAGAGTCAGCCACCAACTACCGTAGCCAAACGGTGAATCACGCTCCGCGCGCCCTTAATTCAATCACACCTAGATAGTTTTCGATGTCATGGGTGGCTAAGCGCTGGATCATCATAGGATCTGATTCCAAATCATTCCCCCCTCTGTACTCGTGAATCTCATTCCAGATCTCTTGGACGGCATACCTAAGGTCGTCAGGAGCCTTCTCCTCCTCAACACCCAATGACCGCAGTTCTATTCCAAAAACGGTCTGGAGGTAGTCGGCGATGTCATCGGCTGGCCGCGCAGAGCCTCGGAATTGCTCGATCCAACTCCCAAATTGTCCAGCCGAACGCCCACTTAACATGTATAGCGAATAAAGAAATGGTAGTCTTCCTACCCAATTCTGCGACGGAGTTCTGTGGCAAACGACGCATCGGTTCGTATGACGTTCAACCTCTTCAAGCACCCCCTCAGTAATGAAAAGCTTGAGACCGGCTTCCGTTGCGACTCCCAAAAGATTGGTAAAGCGACGATTCTCGGGCTCAAGCAATTCCTCAGCAAAGAGCGGTAGAATGAAGCTAGTATCAAGCCAAATCTCGCCTCCCGAAAATTTTGTTGATTGCAGACTGCACGTCCGGGGTCTCTTGAAGAAACGCCAAAAGTGTATATGTGTCGCTTAGAGATCGAAGATAGTTTTGGGCTGTTTCGGTCGGCAGTTCAACTATTTCGCGAACTACGTCACAAACGACATCAGGAAGTACTGCCCCAATCTTTCGGGGATCTGGATGCTCGCCGATATCTCGAATGACTATATCTATCAACTCATCAAATCCCATCCGCTGGAAGTCTCCTGTTCTAACGGCCATCGCAAAAGCCTCTCCCCTGCTCAGAAGAAACTTCTCCAACACCCTACGAACCCGAACTGCCAAAGCATCTTCATGCCCATTCACCGGTATCTTAAATAGCCCCGCGATTCGCACGGTAATTTCGTTCAGCTCCCTTTGAAAGTCCGAATCAGCCGTCTCATGAACAGCCACCCGCTCTCTCAATCGAAGTCTTTCCTCATGGGTAAGGCAGAATTCGTCCGGCCCGCGCCAATGCCGAATGAATCTCTTTGTTAGCCGTCCCAGCGCCGAGTCTGTCTTTGTATCAACCAGGCCGGCAGCGTGGTTTGGAAGGATGGACCGAACACGCTTACGGATTTCAACTCGAGAAAGACGGTTTTCGGAATCCGTGTTCCTCAAGACCGCTCTAACCAAACCCTCAAAACAAAGTTTCGTGAGACCTTTTTCCCGAGTATCGTCTTCCCATTGAAGTCCCAAGTATAAGAACGCCGCCTTTGATTCAAGCGAAGTTAATGCGCTAGGCTTGCGCGTTAGTATCTCCGCACTTGCGAGATATGGATCTACAATGTCACGCGCCAAGAGTTCAGCCGCGATCTCCCTCTGCTGATTGGAATGAAGCCTCTCTAAAAACCAGTTGCTGTCCGGCGTCAATTAGATTTCCCGCTTAACGACAATTAGAATTCCCGTTTCCGGCTATCCATTCTTATCAATCCTCACCCAAGCCTCTGAGAGGGTGTGAACCGGGGTTTTCAGCAAAGTTGGGGGAAATACCTGCTCCATATTTCTCTTCAAACGAGTTTTTCTAGCGCGTCGAATGGTATCGCCTGCGCAAAGTAAGGCTTGGCGAGACTTCTTTCCGGCCTTTCTGGGTCGGGGGGCCGGCCGGAAGGAGGGCGGAGCCCGACTGTAGGCCGGTCCCACGGACCCAGAAACGACCGGAACGGATCAGCTGGCGGCATTTGCGCCCTCCGCCGGTACCTTTGCTTGCTGCTTCTTCGCGCTCTCCATGCGATAGCTTGGCAGATTCATTTCCAGGATGGCGCTGTGATGCACCAGCCGATCGACCGCCGCCGCAGTGGTCATGGGATCCTTGAAGATCCGCTCCCATTGAGAGAAGACCAGATTACTGGTCAGCAGAACGCTGCGACGTTCGTAGCGATGCGCTAACAGCGTGAACAGCACTTCCATCTCGTCCCGGCTCTGTTGCACGTAGCCGAGGTCATCAATGATCAAGGCTTCAAACCGATCCAGTCGCTTGAGCTCTTTCTCCAACCAGAGTTCGGCTTTGGCCAACAGCAGTCGTTGCACCAGCAGCACGCATGGGGCGAAGTAAACTGAGTGACCCAGCTTCACCAGCTCGTGGCCCAGCGCGCAAAGCAAATGCGTTTTGCCACTTCCCGGATTGCCAAAGACCATTACATTCTCGGTTCGCTGCAGGAAGTCGCCAGCCAGCAGCGCCGCAAACTGCCGCTCGACACTCTTCTTTAAGCGACTACGATCAAAAGCAGCGAGCGTCTTTTCCCGTGGCAATCGCGAGGTCAATAACAACTTTTGAATGCGGTGCGTTTGCCGTTGCTGCAACTCCAGTTCGCAGAGCGCCAGCAGATAACGATCAAAGGTCCAACCTTCATTGGCTGCCAGCGCCCCCCGGGCACTGTGCTGCGTGGCAAATACCGGCAGGCGCAACGAGCGCAAGGCTTTGGTCAGCTCCGGCTTTATTACATGCTCCATTGCTCAGCCACCTCCTCGGTTGGACTGAGCAGAGCATCGTAAGTAGCCAACTCAATGATCACCGGCGCCACTGCCAAAGGCTGGGTCGCTACGGCTGCCGACGAGCGACACGACCAAGCCACTCGGTCATAGCTGATGACAGTGCCGCTGTCTACTAACTGCCGCAAGGTGGCTTCTACCTTTTCTTCGCTGGTTGTGGCCGCCAGTTCCAGCAGCTTCACGTACTGTCGCTCAGCCGTGGCCGGGTATTGCTCGCGCAACTGGTCGTAAGCGACGCGAAACAGCAGCCCTGGAAACAGGCATTGTTGATAGCGGTAATGGGCAAACGCTCCCGGTTTGCGCACCAACGAATGGATCACATGCCGGTAGTTGATCGCCTGGCGGCTCTCGCCACGCAGCCGCGGCATCTCGGCCACGCAACTACTGCCAAACCAAACTTGCAGTTGCTCGGCAAACACTCGCACTTCTACACGTTCACCAATCAACTGCGATGGTACTGAGTAGAGGTTATGCCGCACGGTGATGGTGCTGTTGCGGGTAACCTTCACCACTTCCACGCTGTAGTCTTCCAAACGTCGCGCCGGCAACGGCCGCAGCACCGCCAACTCGGTTGCCAAACGCTCGCGCCGCAGATGGTTCCGCCGCTGCAACAGCTCCCGTAAGAACTCCGCGTATTCATCACGAGTAGCGAAGTCGCGTGTCCCCCGCAAACTCAAGGCCTGCCCTACTGCTCGCTTGAACCGATGGTGCGATTGCTCTACATCGCCGTTCTCATGCGCCCGCCCAGGTGAGTTGTGACTGGCTCGCAGGCCATAGTGCTCCAGCAATCCGCCGTAAGGCGCCGTCAGCTCATCTCGTTTACCAACCCGAATGATCGCCGCCGAAAGATTGTCGGTGCGATGTTCCGCCGGCACTCCGCCTAACTGCCACAAAGCGTTCTGCAGTCCCTCGGCCAGGCTCTCGAACGACTCCCCGAAGCAGATCGTCCCGGTCTCCCAGTTCGAGCAAGTCAAGATGAAGTGATAGAAGAGATGATCAAACGGCTGGCCCGCGATGGTAACTCCCAACTCCTTCATGTGCGTGAAGTCGCTCTGCGCCTGGCGTCCCGGTGGGTGTTCCTGCGGAAAGAATACTTCCCGCTCCGGGCCCGACATTGCTCGCCACCGCTTCACTCGTCGCTGCAGCGTCCGCAACTGCCCCATCTGATACTTTCCCGGATGTTGCCGGCACAGATGCTCCATTAAGGTCAGTGCCTCAAGCCCGGGCTCCCGTTCCAATAGCTCCTCCAACTCCCGCCAAACTTCGGCGAAGCTGTCGGCTCTCGTGCGGTAACTTCGCGTCTCCCGCAACTGGCTCGGCGGCTTGCCCAACCGCAAATACTTCCGCGCGGTCTTCTCGTCCATCCCCGCCTTGGCCGCCGCGCTCGCCAAAGTCTGCTCCGTTCTGCGCAACTTCATAAGTCTCCTGTATTGTTGGTCTGTGACCATCGCCCCTCCGCACCTTTTGAAGTCCGGCGATCGTCGCTTAAGTTGTCAAAGAACGGGAAATCTAGTTGTCGTTGGCCGGGAAATCTAATTGTCGCTGATCA
>DATKIS010000184.1:0-3120 GCA_035543975.1 Pyrinomonadaceae bacterium | reverse complement strand
GTAGAGAAACCTCTCCGCGCGCGTCATTGCCACATAGCAGAGTCGCCGTTCCTCCTCCAGTTCAGCCGCGTCGGTGGCAGAACGAGAGTGGGGAAACAATCCGTCCTCGAGTCCGGCAATAAAGACGAGAGGGAACTCCAGCCCCTTGGCTGAATGGACCGTCATCAGGGTGACGGGTGCGTCTTGCTTATACTGGTCGGCGTCTGACAC
This sequence comes from Pyrinomonadaceae bacterium, assembly GCA_035543975.1. Taxonomy (GTDB): domain Bacteria; phylum Acidobacteriota; class Blastocatellia; order Pyrinomonadales; family Pyrinomonadaceae; genus PSRF01. The sequence continues at coordinate 2,910 of DATKIS010000184.1, read as the reverse complement.
GAGCGCCGAGTGATCGATGAATTCCCTCAACCCCTCCAGGCCCTGTTCGTCGTAATCTACGGCAGCGTTGACCAACTCCTGCAGGTTTTCCAGGCGGGCTTCGGCTTCGTCGGTTTTCTCGCCTTTAAGTGCGTGCTCGTAGCCGGTGTCGAGGATTGCTGCTTTGACGATGTCGGAGACTAGCGAGTCGGATTCCGGAAGGTTGAATTGGAGTGCGCGCGGCGAGGCCTCCGTTGAGCTAGTGCCCCGCTCGCTATTGCCGCCGGCCAAAAGAGCGGGGGCAAGGCGGGGTCCCCGGAGGGGCAGCCCCTCTGGGGTGCTAAGCCCACCTTCCTGACCCTGAGATCCCCCGGCTTGATCGTGGTTCTGAATACCGGCCAGTTCACTGAGCCGAAGTATGACGCGCCGGAAGCTGCGCAAGGCGGAGACGGCGCGCATGCTTAAGCTCTGCTGATCATCGATAACCAGCGCGATAGTCTCCCAGAGTGTTAATCCCGCATCGTTTGCACGCCGGGTTAGCTCGTCCATCGTCTGCTTGCCGATCCCACGGGCCGGACTATTGATTACTCGTTGCAAGGCAATCGAGTCGTTTGGATTCAGCGCCAGCTTGAGATACGCGATGATGTCGCGCACCTCCATCCGTTCGTAGAAGGAGAAGCCGCCCACGATGTTGTAGACCAATCCGGCGCGGCGCATTGCTTCTTCAAAGACTCGCGATTGAGAGTTGGTGCGATACAAGACGGCGGCGCGCAGGTCGTACTGATCCTGGCGGTGCTCCAGAATCTTTGCGGCTACAAAGCGGGCCTCTGCGTCTGCGTCAAACGCCTGGTAGTAACGCACCTTGTCGCCCTGCGGATTTGAGGTCCACAGGTTCTTGCCTTTGCGCTCGATGTTATTTCTCACTACTGCCCCGGCGACATCGAGAATTGTCTGGGTCGAGCGATAGTTTTGTTCAAGCCGAATGGTTTTCGTGTTTGGGAAATGCTTTTCGAAGTTCAGGATGTTGGTAATGTCGGCGCCGCGCCACTTGTAGATCGACTGGTCCTCGTCTCCCACGACACAGATATTCTGCTGCTTCTCGGTTAGCAAACTGATCAGGGCAAACTGCAGGGAGTTTGTATCCTGGTACTCGTCTACCAGGATGTAGCGAAACTTGTTGTTGTATTTCTCGCGCACCTCGGGAACTTCCTTTAGCAGCCTCACGGTTATGATCATGAGGTCGTCAAAGTCGAGGGCGTTGTTGGCGTGCAACCGTTGTTCATACGTCGCGTAGACCCGGGCCTGCGCAGCTCGTCGTTCGTCCTGATACTCTGCGCGGGCCGCAAAGGCCTCCACGTCTTCACCTCGGTTTTTGGCTGAACTGATTGCGCTCTGGGTGGCGCGAAGGCCGAGATACTTTTCGTCAAAGCCCAGGTCCTTCATACAGTTCTTGAGGAGCCGAATGGAGTCGTCCTGATCGTAGATGGTAAACGTGCGAGTGTATTTGTCGTTGAGCTTCTCGATGTCCTGGCGAAGGATGCGCACGCAGAGACTGTGAAAGGTCGAGATGAAAGGCCAGCTGGACAGTCCCTGGTCGCGCAGCAATTGCTGGACGCGTTGCCGCATCTCCTGGGCGGCCTTGTTGGTGAAAGTGACCGCTAGAATATTCCACGGGGCGACGCCTTTTTCAGCGATTAGATAAGCGATGCGATGGGCGATGACGCGCGTCTTGCCCGACCCCGCTCCAGCCAGGATCAGCAGGGAGCCTTCGGTGTTTTCGACAGCGTCGCGTTGTTGGGGATTCAGAGAAGAAAGGAAGTCAGTCATTAGCAATCAGCAATCAGTAGTCAGCAATCAGTAGTCAGCAATCGGCAATCAGCACTAAGCGGAAGACCGCAATGGCGGCCAACAACCTTATCGATCGCGTCGAACCTTAAGGAGGAGAGACGCAAGCATTCGTTTGACCTCGACAATTCGTCCCGCTAGGTCATCGTAAATCTTTTGTGTTAGGAGATTTAGATCCTTGGCTAAAAGGAGATGATACTCGACCTCGCTCGCAGATCCCATTCCGATCTGGAGGAATCGTGCGAGCTCCGCATTTCCACCTCTTCCAAAACCCTCCGCAATGTTGGCACCTATAGATGCTGAGGCACGACGCAGTTGGCTGCTAAGTCCATAAATCTCCGTTTGTGGGAAAGTAGCAGTAACCTTATAGATCTCTAACGTTAGCAAGTGCGCCTTAGCCCATACCTTGATTTCTCTGAAGTCGCGCATGTTGGGCACCTCACAATTATTTGCTTGCTCATTCTCTTACGTTTGCAGTTCGCGACGAAAGTCCGGCTGGTTGCTGAAGGCTGACTGCTGATTGCTTAATTCCTTGCAGGTTTGACCGCAAGAACCGGATAGATCGGCTCTCACAGCGGCCTTATTATCACCTCACTTGGGAATAAGCGGACGTCAGCCCAAACGTTCAGGATGGTAAGGAAGGTGATAATATGAGCGCACAAATGAAAGAACAGATGAATCTCCTGCTTGATAATCAGGAAGCACAATGGCAAGCCGTATTGGCCAAAGATGCGCGTTCTGACGGGCAGTTTGTGTTTGCCGTCAGCTCAACGGGAATCTATTGCCGGCCATCATGTCCCTCGCGACGACCGCGCCGGGAGCGGGTTTCGTTTTTCTCATTGCCGGAGGCCGCCGAAAAAGCAGGGTTCCGCGCCTGTCTGAGATGTCATCCTCGGGATGTGCGGTTGGGGAATCCGCAAGTAACTATGGTGCGCGAGGTTTGTCGCTTGATCGACGACAGCGATGGTGAACCCATGACACTGGCAACTCTCAGTTCCAGAGTCGGGGTCAGTCCGTTTCATTTGCAGCGTACTTTCAAAAGCGTGATGGGGATTTCGCCGAGTGACTATGCTGAGACTTCCCGGA
>DATKIS010000183.1:0-3746 GCA_035543975.1 Pyrinomonadaceae bacterium | reverse complement strand
GTTTATTTCGAAGCTGGATTATGCGATCCCCCCGTTGATTGGAGTTTGCGCTCTGCTGCTGACCGGCGTGCTGAGCTGGGACGACGTGCTCAGCGAGCGCCCAGCCTGGGACGTTTTCATCTGGTATGGCGGCTTAGTACGAATGGCGGAAGCGTTGGGCGAAACGGGCATCACCAAGCGTTTTGCCGAAACGGCCGCCGGCTTTACGACAGGATGGAGTTGGTGGCTGGCCCTAGCGGCGCTGCTCTTGATCTATTTCTACGCTCACTACGGGTTCGCCAGTATTACGGCACATGCGACGGCGATGTACACACCGTTTCTGGTGGTGATTCTTGCGGCCGGTGCACCTCCGTATCTGGCGGTGCTTTCACTGGCATATTTTTCTAACCTCGATGCTTCACTGACACACTACGGAACAACTCCAGCGCCGATCTATTTTGGCGCAGGTTACGTGAAACAACGCACCTGGTGGTTGCTGGGACTGCTTGTCTCCGTTCCCAACATACTGATTTGGACGATATTCGGGTTTGGCTGGTGGAAGATTCTGGGCTGGTGGTGAAGGTCAGACGCGATCAGACTTTCAGATTGGGAAGGCTGGCTGGCTCCGGTCTTCCCCTTCGTAATCAAACACAGTTGAAGGGCAAAATGGTCGAAACTCCGGCATCATCCGTAGCAGCAATGACCGCAGAAATTCGTGCGCGGGTTGGGGCACTGACTTCCCCTACCACCGCCGGCATCCGGGGTGTTCGCCGGGAGTTCTCAAAACGTTTGACGAAATCCGAGACGCAGTTTGTATTCGACCTCGCCCTCAGCCTCATGAAGCTACCGGGCTTTGAATTTCGATTTATTGCGTACGAGTTGGTACAACACCATCGCGGAGCATTTGCGAGTCTTAATACCGAGTCACTGGAGAAACTTGGCGAAGGGATTGATAGTTGGGTGGCTGTAGATTGCTTCGGTTGTTATCTGGCGGGGCCGGCATGGCGAGAACAACAAATCAATGACAGCGTTATCCGCCGTTGGGCTCGTGCCAAAGACCGATGGTGGCGACGGGCGGCCCTGGTCAGCACGGTAGCACTCAACAACAAAGCGCGTGGCGGCACAGGTGATCCGGAAGCCACGTTGATGATTTGCCGGCTTTTGATTAGTGATCGCGATGATATGGTCGTCAAAGCTTTGTCGTGGGCTTTGCGCGAACTCTCGAAACGAGATCCGGAGTCGGTTCGAAAGTTCTTGCATGAACACGAGGAGAAGTTGGCAGCTCGAGTTGTAAGAGAAGTAGAGAACAAACTGAAGACTGGCTTGAAGAATCCTCGTTAGGAGTTTCATTTACCCGACTCATCTGGAAACCGCCTAAAAAAGATCCACCAAACAACACGACTCAGCACGGAAAAAACTTGTTCGTCATTTCGTAATATTTCGTAGATCTTTTGTTTTTACTTCTTGTGCATAGTCAGGAACGAACTGCTATGGCAGGTTACTCAGAAACGCCACTCGCAAAGAAACTCGGGATCAAGGAAGGCTTTCGCCTGGGACTGGTAAACGCGCCTAAGGGATTCAAGAAGAAACTTGGCTCCCTTCCCGCCGGCGTGAAGATTTCCGTCGGCCAGTTACCCAATTCACTCGATCTCATCATCTTATTCACCGACACTTCGCGCACACTGAAACTACAATTTCCCATGCTTGCCGAAAGGCTTAACCCCAATGGAATGCTCTGGGTCGCGTGGCCAAAAAAGAGTTCAGGAGTTTCAACCGACTTATCTTTCAACATCGTGCAACATACGGGACTCGCTGCGGGACTGGTCGACGCTAAAATTTGTGCGGTAGATGACACCTGGTCAGGACTCAAATTTGTTTATCGTTTGAAAGATCGCAAGTCGCGTCTTTAATCTTTAATCTTTGAATCGAGCAACTTGACTGAAGGCAGTTGTTAATAGAATCAAAAGCAACGGACCTCGCGAATTCCCTGCAAGCAACCTCCAGCAGTTGCGAATTTCTTTTCTCAAAAAAGGTCCAAACTGAATCTCGTTTTGCGTTTGCTGTTCACCGAGGCTACTAATGGTAGGACCAGTGTGAAGCGAATGGAATGTGTTGCGCGCAACAGACGGCGAACGCTTTGTAGTTATTTTCAAAGAGATGATTTTTCGGGTATTTTCCCCCGATCAGGAAACCAAATAGATGGAGGCCAACACTTACTTCGATGATTGAGATACTCCTTCAAGCGATCATCTATCCTCTCGCAAGAGAGTTGTTTGCGTTTCAAAATAATCGGATCTTAGATACGATTCAGAAGCAATTTTGATCTTGAAAAAGATGGACCACCAGAATCGAAAAAGGGACTTGCAAAAACTTTTTCGATCACTATAATGCGACTCCCTCGCTGGAAGCGAAACGATTGCCGGAAGCGAAGCGTTGAAGTCGGACCTGATTATTTTCTGATTGTGTTGGCGGGTTACTCGCTCTTATAAATTCTTAGTTGGCCCCGCTAATCCGCGGCACGATGCCCCGATCAGTTCCTATAGTGTGAGCCCCTTCACAGTGAAGAGCTCAGGCAGTCCAAGGCGATAGCCCTGATGCATTAGGGCGTCTGCGCCAAAATCAACTCAACGCCAATCTTTGGCCGGGAAGATAACTCTCAATCCCGGACAGGGCGAAGTGTTCCTTCCAGCGCGCTGAATCCAGGTTAGACGTTTGATTGGAGCGTTGACATGAAGGAAGAATTAGATAGTGCTACCAAGACTTGCCCAATTTGTTCAGACGAATTGCGATTGTCGGAGTTTGGCGTTTGCCGGGCTCGGAAGGATGGAAGAAATCTTTATTGCAAGAGCTGTATTCGTAAGAAGGTGACTGACAGCCGTCGGGCTTTGAAAGAATATCGATCTGCGCGCAAGCGATATGTAAGTCAGCCATCCGCTGATCATTCAGATACGCTTTTGTCTGATGGTGAGTCACCAACTTCGACAAACTACCCCAGGATCCTAAGCAAGTTGTCCCCGGTGGAACGCGTGCGAGAAGCAATCAGGAAAGGCGCGCGCACCCAACGAGAAATTGCCCAGGAAACCAGAATGGGAAAAGACGAAATCGGCGACGCCCTGGCAAACTTGCTTTTATGGACGCGCGAAATCAAAACCCAGATGATTGATAACTACCGCGTTTATTTCATCAACGAATCCACCGAGGGGCTTATGTTTCGGGAAGAGACTGCCAGCCTCCCAGCGCGTAAAAGCGATGTGCCGAGTTCATTCAGTGCAATTGAGGGCTTGATGCCGGGACGAAAGCCAGAGGGAGAGGAACCGGAAAAAATTAGCGGTTGGGTGGCAGCCTAACCGCGCTAAACACCCCAGCGGGAATGGTCCCGCTGGGCGGGAATCGCACCAGGACTTCAGAAGGCTTCCAGAATCTCGCGCGCGTGTTCTTCGGGTTTGACCTTTTCGTAAATCTTTTTGATTTTGCCCTTTTCGTCAATCAGAAAAGTCATCCGCTTGATTCCCAGGTAAGTGCGACCCATAAACTTTTTCTCGCCATAAACTCCGTAAGCGTCTGAGATTGAATGATCGGTGTCGGTTAACAATGTGAATGGCAGGTTGTACTTGGCGGTAAACTTCTTGTGAGCAGCCTCACCGTCCATGGATACGCCCAGTACCTCGATGCCTAGTTCCCGGAAATCAGCGAACGCATCGCGAAATGAGCAGGCCTCTTTGGTGCATCCAGGCGTATCATCTTTAGGATAAAAATAGAGTACTACC
>DATKIS010000182.1:0-3306 GCA_035543975.1 Pyrinomonadaceae bacterium | reverse complement strand
ATCTCATTCACTATTACTACGCGTTCGCGCTGAGTCGTGAAGGCCGCGGCGAGGGTGAGCCCGTAAATAGTTTTACGCCGGAGAGTCTAAGCAAGATGCGTGAGCATCTCATGAAGGCCATCGAGATGCGGCCTGACTTCCCGGAATCTTACAGTCTGCTTGCTTTCGTCAACCTGGTTTCCGGGACCAATCTCGATGAGTCGATCCAGATGCTCAAGCGTGCTCTGGTCAGCTCTCCAGGGCGAAATGATCTGGTCTTCATGTTGGCCCAGGTATACATGCGGAAAGAGGATTTCCAGATTGCTCGCGAACTTTTACAGAAACTCAGCGCCAACAACAGCGATGCGGAGTTGAGTCAACGCGCCCAGTCGATGCTCGCCCAGCTCATAAACCGGGAAGAAGAGCTGGCCCGTTACAAGAATGCGGCCGGCAGTCCTGACAACCGACCAACTGTGCAGAGCACGGTTAATTCCGGCGGACAGTCTGAGCTGGTGGTGGCGAGCACCGATCCTTCGTCCTACCTGCGCGAGGCCCTGAGAAAGCCGGAGGCGGGCGAAACCCAGACGCAGGGTCTCTTGCGGCAAATCGATTGCGATGCAAAAGGCATTACCTTCACCGTGCAGGTCGGCGGGGAAATACTCAAACTGACAACGCCGAGTTTTGATGATGTCGACCTGACGAGTTTCAGTCCTGACGGCGGCAACGAAATAAAGTGTGGCCCGCGTAAACCGGAAAACAACGTGATCGTAGACTATGTTCCGGCCAGCGACGCCCGCGCGAAAACAAACGGCGTGGCCAAATCGATCGAGTTTGTGCCGAAGGATTTCAAGCTGAAGGCTGGGCCATAACGATAGGACCGATAGGTCATACAGGACCTATCTACCTCACTCTAACCCGATCGCTCTTGCCTCGGCCAAAAGTCTCCGGCGCATACATCTCTTCAGCCTTCGTGGGCGGCACCACGAATAGTCCGGGTGTGGTCGCCCGGGCAAAGTAGCTATATTCGTGCACGCCTTCCCAGAGTACAGAGGTGAAGGCCTCGGCCCGCTCGTCGCGCAGGTTTTGATGTTCATACCATGTGCTACGCCGGAACCAGTAGTAATCATAGATACCTCGCCCGCCTCGATTCACGCCGGCTGCGGTTGATTCATCAGGTAACTGTTCCGTGGTTGCCAGAGCGGGATTGAGCGCTTCGAGCCCGGCCGGCATGGGATCCACCAGGGCCACGTGGTAACGCCGCGCCGGATTCGACATGGTGAGCTTCACTCGTATTCGTGCCCCTGCCCTAATGCTCCAGGTGCCGTCCGCTTCCAGCTTCACATCCGCAGGATCATCAATCGCTTCATACTTGCGTTCAACTCGGAAACCGTAGTCGGCCGCGGCGAGTTTCAGGTTCGCCGGCGCATACTGGGTGCCGATCCGGAAATAAAGACGGCCCGCACCTTCTTTGGCGATCGTCAGGTTTGCCGGTGAGTTAGCGGTGCGTTCGACCAAAAGGGACATTGGCAGGTTGAGTGGCTGGCGGTCAATCGAACGCCCTTTGAAAGCTTGCTCACCAGCGTATCCGTTGCCCAGCCAAACCCGGGCCACGAAATTCGGCACGACGCGTTCGTAGGTTGCGAAGTAGCGGTCGAGCCCGAGGAGAATGAAAACGTTCTCCTGCGTGTTCATCCAATGCCCGCGACTGCGATTGGAGAGCAGCCCACGTACGAGTTTGGGGATTAAATCGCTCTGCGGCTGATCGGCTATCAGCGCTTCGAGCAGGACCCCGTCAGCGCGCCGGTTGGAGTGGAGGATAGTGTAGGCGCCGTCGCTGTAGGAGTCGGCGAAATGGGCCGCCCCGGCGGTTTCCGTCACGCGGTTGTTGAGGTGACGGCGGATCGCCTCGATCTCTCGCGTCGAAGCGGCATCGCCGGTTAACACGGATAACAGCCAGCCAAGAGATTCGAGGGATAGCTTGTCAACACCGCCGGCATCGGCGATGAGCTGGCGGGCCTTCGCCGGGTCGCGATCTTTTGCCAGGCCGCGAACGTAGAGAGCGTAAGCCTGAATCGCGCGCCTCGACTCTGGGCTGTAATCGTTCGGAATCTTCTCTTCGATGTCCCTCAAATAGGCTTTCGATTCCGTGAGCATCTCTTCCGGAACCGCGAAGTCCTTACTCTGTGCGCGCACCAACGCATGGGCGACGTGTACCGAGACATACGGGAAAGACGGATTACCGCGACGCCAGAAGCCGAAACCGCCGTCATTGTTTTGCAGGCCCTGGAGCATCTTGATATCCAGGCCCACTGAATTGCGCATCGCCTCCGGCGAAGGAAGGCCTTTCGCCTCGAAGGCAGTGAGCACGTCCTTCAGTGCCGCAATGCCGATGATTCGCGATGAGATTTGCTCGGTACACCCGTAGGGGTAGTTAACGAGATAGATGACGGCATCGGTTAACTCCTGCAGCTGCGTTGAAGCCGTGGTCACTTCGAGCCCGCCAAAAGCCTTGACGACATCGGCGGGAGCCTGGACGGGTTGCGCGATATTCCCTGAATCGATCACTCCATAGGTCGCGAAAGCCTCGGTGGTCGCTGGAGTGTAAACTGGTAGCGAGACTTCAGCCGCGTCGACATTGGCGCCGGAAGCAGCGGCAATCTGAAAACGCGCAGTGCCGGGTTTGACCGCCGCGATCGGAAAGCGAACTTCAACCCGGTCGTTGGCGGGAACCGTGACTCGCCGGCCCGCACCTTCCGTTAAGTTGGCATTGGAAGCGCGCACGGCGACGCTGACGTTCATGGCCTGGTTGGTTTGATTCTGAAGGACGACGGGAAGTTCGGCCGCATCACCATAGTTAAGGAAACGCGGGGCCGAAGGTCGGGCCATCAGTTCTTTGCGGGCGGTGATCGCAGATTCTCCGAAGCCTGCCAGTTTGCCGCCGGAAACTGATACCGCCATCACGCGATAGCGCGTCAGGTTGTCTGGTAGCTTGACCTTCACCTGCGCGTGTCCCCCAGCGTCGGTGGGTACCGAGGCGGCGAAGACGGCAAGAGCGTTGAAGTTTTGCCGGAGTGCTATCTGGGCTTGATCGCTGCCCGAGGAATCAGAGGTTACGGTTACTGTCTGTGCTGTCATGCCCATTAACCCGGCAACAGCGCGACCATTGATGGGCAACTCCATCACGCGTAGGGCCATTACCGAGTCACTTCCGGCGATGCCGACCCCGGTGCCGGCCCCGGTTTGATTGGCTTCGGCCATTTGTTTCACTGAGTCTGGATTCGCCAGCTTCACCCGCTCGCGCAAATGGAAGTCGTTCACATCTTCATT
>DATKIS010000181.1:0-6239 GCA_035543975.1 Pyrinomonadaceae bacterium | reverse complement strand
CTTTATTTCAAAGAGATGTATGGCGAGAAAAAAGAGGCGGCCCTGCGCGAAGATCAGTTGCAGGGTGTCTATCGTCTTTACCGCACCTTCGGCGGCGAAGACATGAATGCCAACCGCCCTTCCCGGGATTACCGAAACACGTTTCAGTATGCAGCCGTGGTAACGACTAAAGGCGCGTTGATGTTCGTTGAGTTGCAGCGCCTGATGGGAGAAGAGAGGCTGCTGGCCGCACTTCGCTATTACTATCAGGCAAAACTTTTGGAAATAGCCAAACTGGATGACCTCCACGATGCCCTGGTTGCGGAGGCTCCGCTCGCGCAGAAGCGGGCGGTGGAGCGCACTTTTAATCGTTGGCTTGCTAGCCGTCGTGGTGATGAAGATATCGCTAAGCCGGATCGAGAACTTGCGGATTCCCTTGGCTTGCCCGTCAAGCCTGACCAGCCACGAAGCGGCGACCGCAACGCGCTTAATGCTTTTGCCAGGGTCGGTAGGTTCTTCTGGCAACAGATGACTCGAATCCGCTGAGCCACGGAGGCGGCGAGGCCGCCCCATTTCGCGCTATGGTGAAATCTTACAAATTAGAAAAACGAAACCAAAGCGGCCAAATGCTGGACCGTCAAATGCAGGACCGTCAAATGCTGGACCGTCCGGCGAAAGCGGTTAAGGTCGACGAAAGTCTCGAGCGGCTCAGTTGGTTACTGGATGATTTGATCCGCATTCCGGGATTGAACTGGCGGTTCGGACTCGACGCGCTCGTCGGGCTGATCCCCGGCTTCGGCGACACGGCCACTTCGCTCGCCTCCTTTTACATACTCGTCTCGGCGGTGCGTTACGGTGTTCCCAAAGTCACTCTTCTGCGCATGGGGATGAACATAGGGCTTGACTACGTGGTCGGTTCACTCCCGTTTGTAGGCGACCTTTTCGATGTCTTTTGGAAGTCGAACCAGCGGAATGTGGCCTTACTGAGCGAGCGCGCCACGGTTTCGGCGGAAGATGCACGCCAGGGTGAACTCAGCGATTGGCTGTTTGTGGGATTTATGATCTTGTTGCTGGCGGGATTAGCTGTCGGGTCTTTCTTAGTCAGTCTGTTTCTGCTGACGCTTATCGCTGGCCAGATTTCCACTGCCCTGTGAGTAGATTGATGCAGTGAACAAATAACCGGTCTGACATGCGGGAGGACCCATCAGACCTTCCCGCGCTCTCTGATAGCTATGAAGTCGTTGCCGGTTGCAGTTGGCCCATTACGCGGTCGAGTGTTGACTTCAGTAAATCCAACCCACGTTCACCCGCGGCAAAACTGCGCAGCTTTCCTGCCCCATCGAAAAGATAATAAGCAGGCACGTAGCCCTGGTCGTTCCCGAAGGCGTCTTTCAGTTTGTGTTCATTATCCACCGCGCAGGGCTCGCTGATGTCGTACGTAGCAATGGCCTCGCGCACAGCTTCCACGTCGGTATCCGCTTCGTAGCGCGGCATGTGCACCGCGACTACTCGCAGGCCTTTCTCTTTCAATTGGTCGCGCCACTCCCCAACTCGCGGCATGTTGTCTTTGCACATCCCGCAACTCATCGACCAAAAATGTACCAGCGTCGGCTGCCCCGCGACCGCCGCCTCAGCGGAGGCTTGGGTTCCGCCAAACCACTCAGTTGCCCCATCCAGCGACGGCATCTCAGTTCCAATTCTCATTCCCATAGTCTTTACCTGATCGATTACTGACGACCGTCGACTGCCGAAAGACGACCGATGAGCAGGCTCACTCGGTCGCCGCTCGGCAGTCCGCCGTCGGATATTAAGCGTTAAGAGTTTTCTGGCCCGGCTTCCATTCAGCCTGGCACAAACCACCGGTCTGCAGCGCTTGAATCACGCGCAGTGTTTCTTCGGCTGACCGTCCGATGTTGAGATCGTGGACCACCTTGTAACGCAGAATGCCCTCGGGGTCGATGATGAAGAGGCCGCGCAGTGCGATGCCGCGATCTTCGATCAGCACTCCATAATCGCGCGAGACATTTTTGGTTGCGTCGGCAGCCAAAGGATAAACCAGGCCTTCCACGCCGCCCTTGTCGCGAGGTGTCTTGATCCAGGCCCGGTGCGAGTAGACCGAGTCAGTCGAGACGCCGATGATGTCCGCCCCGATACCCTGAAACTCTTCATACCGATCGCTGAAAGCGGTCAGTTCGGTCGGACAGACAAAGGTGAAGTCCAGAGGATAGAACAAGAGGACAACCCACCTGCCTTTATAGTCTTCAAGCTTCACGTTCTCATTGAGCTTCTCAATGTTCTTGGTCGAGGCCATATCAAAATCCGGCGTCGGCTGGCCTACCATCGCCTTCTCCGTTGCTAATGCTGTTGCTGCTGTCATGAATCCTCCAATGTTGGTTAATTATTTACTCAAACCTGAATTCCTGTGCTTGCGCTAACCAAGGGCTGCCCGCGTGGGCCCCTCGTCTTACCTTTTCCAACAGTCTGGACACTGTCCTCGTAGGGTCAGATGAACAGACTCCGGCTTGAACTTCGACTTGCGAGCGGCAGCCTGTATTAACTCTGCCGCCTGCGGGAGATCGAAATCGACCAGCTTTCCGCAATCATTGCAGATGGCATGATCGTGTCGGTCAATCTCCCGGTCGTATCTGCTGCAACTGTCACCGAACTTAATTTCGTGAACCAACCCGGCTTCTTTCAAAAATCGCAACGAGTTGTAGACAGTGGCATAACTAATTGCCGGCAGCCGGAGACGGGCCGCCTGAAAAATCTCGTTCGCGGTCGGATGATCGTCGCGGTCGCGAATTACCTGAAGCACCGCCTCTCGCTGGGGCGTTAGTTTCTCTTCAGTGATCGTTTTTTCGTTCGTCTTCCTCATTGATGGATTTAGACTAATTCTAAATGATTCACCTGTCAAGCCGGGCGGCGGGTGTTCGACATGCTTTTGGAGTGCGACGGCTTTACGCCGCTTTGGTATCTGGCGGCGCGGTAGCGCAGATGAAGACCGCTTCATTTTGTTGGAGCAAGTCGGAAGCTTGATTCCACTTCAGAAAGCGGCGTCAAGCCGCCGCGGATCAAAGCAGCGTCAAGCCGCCGCGGACCAAAGCGGCGTCAAGCCGCCGCGGACCAAAGCGGGGTCAAGCCGCCGCGGACCAAAGCGGGGTCAAGCCGCCGCGGACCAAAGCGGCGTCAAGCCGCCGCGGACCAAAGCGGCGTCAAGCCGCCGCGGACCAAAGCGGGGTCAAGCCGCCGCGGACCAAAACGGCGTCAAGCCGCCGCGGACCAAAGCGGCGTCAAGCCGCCGCACTCCAAACTGTTGTCAGGGACCGCTCAGCACAGGGTGGAGCGTCGCGTAGTCGGCGATGGTTTTCACGTAGCTCTGGAATGGGGGACAGGAAATGCCATGCGGCGCGAGCAGTCTGGTGGCCCCAGCCGTGTCATAGGTTTGCTGTAGAAAGAAGTAGGGGACCGCCGAATGTGGCAAGTCGGTGATCTTAGGCGCCAGCGGAAGCATGAGTGAGGTTTGCACTAAACCGGCCGGCAGCGTCACCCGCGCCTCTTTGCCCGCAATCGAGCGGGCAATGGTGTTGAAGAGCTCGCTGGTTGTCAGCGGATTAGGGTCCGCTAGCTGTACTGTCTTGCCAATCGAGAGCGGGTCGTGGGCCAGCGCGGACATCGCCTCGACCACGAAATCGACGGGGACGAGGTTCAAAGTGACCTCGATATTGCCGATGTTAAAAGTTGAAAGCAGCGAAGGACGCTTCAGTAGATAGTGAATAAGGTAATAGATGCCGTCGTACTTGGCAGTCTCACCGGTGTTCGAATCCCCGCATACCACTGAGGGACGATGGATTGTGATCGGCAATTCCGACTTCAGCCGATCTACCTCCATCTCAGCCAGATACTTTGTCTCTTCGTAATAGTTTCGGAAGCCGGCGTCGTGTTCCAACTCCTGCTCGTAAATCACACCTTTGCGTTTTCCCGCGACGTAACAGGTCGAAACGTAATGATAGTGGCGAAGGCTGGAGAGCGAGCCAGCAAACTGATTGACGTTTCGGGTGCCTTCGAGGTTGACGCGCATCGCGACTTCTAGCTCGACGGCCAGGTCGTAGATGGCAGCCAGATGGAAGAGGGCGGTCGTTTGGGAACGAGCAGTGCTCAGGTCTTCTGTTGAGAGCCCGAGTTCAGGCTGGGTGATATCACCTGGCAGGATTTGAAAATGAGATGACCCGCCGGATTCGTTGGCGATGTGTTTCACCTCCTCTGCCGCTCTCTCCGCAAAAGCCGGTTGTACGAGCAACAGGAACCGAGAACCTTCTTTAGCCAGGCGGCGTAGCAGACGGCTGGCGATGAAGCCGGGAAAGCCGGTCAAAAAAATTGTTTCTTCGTTTGGCATAATAATGGGACAATCTTAGAGCAACCCGCAGCGGAGTCATCCCCTGAGCGCCCTTTCGCTCGAAGATTCGGAAACGCCCGCCCCAGACACTTAAAGGCCTGGCCTTGACTCACCAAAACTCAACATCGCATCGAATTCCGTGGCCGAGTATAATTCAGGCCACTGAAGCAGCATAAACCAACTCGGCCTTCCTGAATGGAGCAACCCCCGATGAGAGTTAAATCAGTTGTGCGGCGTCGCCTGGCTTTGATGCTGGCATTGACTCTTCTGAGCCTGGTCTCAGGCTTTGCTCAGCAACCTGCAGAGTGCACAGTTAAAGTTACGCTACTGCAAGTGAACGACGTCTATCAATTCGTTCCGGTTGAGTCAGGAACGCGAGGCGGGCTGGCACGAGTCATGACCTTAAAAAAAGAGATTCAGCTGCAGTCGCCAAACACGCTTTTCCTGCTTTCCGGGGACACGATCTCTCCCTCCGTGGAATCGATTACCTACAAAGGCGCGCAAATGATCGACGCCTGGAATGTCGCTGGCCTCGACTATTCAACCCTCGGCAATCACGAGTTTGACTTCGGGCCCGACGTCTTGCGCCAGCGTATGAAAGAATCCAGATTCCAATGGATCGTTGCCAACGTGATTGACAAGAAAACCGGCAAGCCATTCGGCGATGCCCCGGCCTATGTGATTCGCGAGTTTGAGGGGGTGAAAGTCGGACTTTTCGGACTGACCCTCGAAGAGACGAAAACTACGTCGCGGCCGGGACCGGAGGTTGAGTTTCTGAATCCCTGTGAAACGGCGCGGAAGGTAGTTTCGGAGATTCATGCGCAGGGAGTGAAGACGGTCATCGCACTGACGCATCTCTCGATGAGCGAAGATAAGGAAGTTGCTCGCTGCGCGGATGTCGACGTGATAATCGGCGGTCACGAGCATACTTTGTTGGAGTCGGCAGCGGGCGGTGCTCCCATTTTCAAGATGAGTGCGGATGCCCGTGAGCTGGGTCAAATCGATCTGAACATCTCCAAGAGCACCGGCGCAGTCGAGAGCATCGACTGGAAAGTGATTCCGGTCACTGACAAGACAAAGGATGATCCGGAGTTCCTCGCGATCAGCACCAAGTACGGGACGTTGCTAAAAGAGCTGTCCCGGATGGTAGGTCGGAGTTCAGTGGACCTGGACGCCAGGAGTGCGGTGGGCCGCACGGAGGAAACCAACGTCGGGAATTTCATTGCTGACGCCTTTCGCCTGGCAACCCGTGCGGACGTCGGACTGATGAATGGCGGCTCGATTCGCGCGGATGAGCTGATTCGTCGGGGGCCTTTGACAAGGCGAGATATATTGTCGATTCTTCCCTTTAAGAACCGGGTCGTAAAGCTGGAGTTGACAGGCGCGCTGCTCCGCGCTGCCCTGGAGCATGGAGTTGCCCGTAGTGCGGAAGATAAGGAACCGGGACGGTTTCCGCAGGTGTCGGGTGTAAATTTCGCGTTTGATGCCCGCAAGCCGGCGGGCTCGCGGATAGTGGAGTTAACTGTGGGTGGTAAGCCGCTGGACGAACAGCGGAAATATACGCTGGCGACCAGCGACTATATCGGCATTGATGGCGGCGATGGCTACTCAGTCTTCAAAGAGGCGCGGCTGCTGACGCCCAAAGAGCAAGCTCCGTTTGATTCCGACGTACTACGCACAGCGATTGCAGCAAGAAAGGTGATCGCTCCAAAGATTGAAGGACGCATCAAACGCCTGGACAAGGACCAGAAACAGTCGAACGATTGCGACTGATTTTGGAGTGCGGCGGCTCGACGCCGCTTTGGTCCGCGGCGGCCTGACGCCGCTTCCCAGCAACGTGAACCAGCGGGAGTTCTGAGGAGACATG
>DATKIS010000180.1:0-3025 GCA_035543975.1 Pyrinomonadaceae bacterium | reverse complement strand
GGTTTCTCGTCGCGCCGCCGTGGCGGAAAAGCCATTCTGTGAGAAGTCGCCGATCGGCATGATTGCCGCCGAGGCGAGGCGCTGAGTCAGAAACACCTTGGTCCAAAGGTTAACTTTGTAGTTTGCGCTGAGGGTCGTTTGATTGGGATAGCTGGGGTCAGCCTCCCCGAGGTTCTGCTCACGTTTGATCGCTACATCGAGTTTGTCAGTGACCTGGACCTGGGCGCCAACGCTCAGCAGGTTTGAGTTGGTTGTTTGGCTGGTTAGGTCGTCGGTGAAGTTGCGGTGATCAAAACCAAACTGCAAGCGCACTCGCTCTTTGATGGTTTGTTCGCCCGCGACGGAAAGGGTCAAGCGTTTGTTGTCGACATTTGAAGTTCGATTGTCTTCTTTCGTCAGACCAAATCGCAGGACCGCGCCATTCCTGGGTTTGAAGTCCAGCGTGACGTCGCCGCGTCTTGAACCCGGGGTGACAGTTGCGCCAAAGGGATTCAGAAAGTCGGCGGAAGCACTGGCAAACCTGGCCCGAACGACTGCTTCTTTGACACCCAGAGGCTGCGATAACTCAACGCTAAATGCGTTGCCGTCGTGGCGAGAATTAGTGTCATCGAGCACCGGGCCATTGATCCCGTTGCTGAGGTCGCCTCGCGTCGTGGCCCAGGCAAAGCGCAATAGCCCACGACGCGGCAGACTCTTTTCGAGGTCCAGGCCTCCAACGATGAAGCTGCCCTCGGTAGCCTGCCTTTGAACTATAGTCGAGAATCCCAGCTTCAGGCCGAGACCCGTAAAGTTTTTTCGGCCTCGTGCAGTGTAGACGCTTGACGCGATGCCAGTCGCCTGATGTTCATAAGTAACCACGATCTGTTTCAGATTGAGGACCGAATCAAAGGTAGGAATGACTCGCAACAGAAAGAGTTCACCTGTGGTTGCGTCGAGGTTGTAGTCAATCGATCTGGCAAGTAACTCTCGGGAAAGAACGATCTCAGGATTGCGACGGTCGCGCACTTCAACCGCGACGGTCTCGGAACCCTGGAGCAGTTCTCCATGAGATAGACGAATGATGCTCAAGCCGCCGGCGGGGAAAACGTCGCGAGCAAACGATGTATCGGGCCTGGCGCCGGTCACCGTCACAAAATCGCTGCCGGAGTTTTCCAGGTGTAGTTTGACGCCGGTCAGCTTTCGAGTGTAACCGGCTAGCGGAACCTCAGCCAGACCGGTATCCAGATCGCCAAACATGGCGTACGAGCGCAGGTAGTCGACGCGCGCGTAGAGTTTTGAATTTGATTGAGCGGCTTCAAATCGAGTGGAAGAGTCTCCGAAGAGCGGGTAGGCTCGATCCAGCGGATCGAGTTGAAACAGACGATCGCGACCCGCAGTCCGATTGATTGGCCGTTGGGAATCGTATGAGAGCGTCAACGAGCTTCGCCCGAACAAGGGTCCACTGTAAAACAAGCTGATTCGGTTCCGTGACTTGCCCTGCTCACCGCGCAGGCCCACCTCGGGAATAGAATTACCAAACGAGAGTTCCGCGAGCCCCAAAAGAATTCTGGGCCTTGTTTCGGGAAGGATCCGTATCCTCGATTCCGATTCCAGCTTGCCTGCGACCACGTGAAGTCTGGCCTCGCCAATCTCACCCGGCCCGATAAATTTGACTGAAGCCTCGCCGCCCTCCATTTGAAGAACGAGACTGCGAGTGTCTGGCTTCACTGCATCGGGACCTTTTTTAAGTCCCAGATCGGCGTTGGCAACGACTTTGCCGGGAAGGATTACGGCGCCATTATCGGGAGCCTGTGATTCCAGACGGACCAACTGACCAAGCGATGATTCGATGGCCACTTGATTGTCACTGGCGGGATGTCCCCATTTATCAAAGGCACGGATTTTTATGATCGTGGAATCGCGACCGCCGGCCTGAATGGCGGTCTTATCCGGCACGATCTCGAGTCGTTGGGCTGGACCGCGTCCTACGACCGTCATCTCCTGAGTTTGCCCGTTTGAGCCATCCGGGGCAATTGGGGTAACCCGAACCCGGTTAGGACCAGGGCGGAGGCCGATGCTGACGTAGGTGTAGGTAGCCACGTCGTTCTTCTGATCGAGTCGAGTGGTGCCGATGTTCTTGTCAGAAACCTGATCGCCGTTTACTTCGACCTTTACGGTCCACTTGAGCGGGACCCTGGCGGCGAGCTCTAACGCCGGACTCATCACAACTGAATCGGCGGCCGGCGACAGCACTTTGACTGTACCTGCCGGAATAGGGTCGATTTTCTCATCAGTAACGAACTCGTAGGTTCCTGCAGCGGTGGGTATGTTGGGATTCCCGGCTGCCGATGGAGTCTGAGTTGGCTGGAGTGATTGGGCGTTCGTCTGGGCCACAGATGGCAAAGCGGCGCTTTGTTTTCCTTGGTTTGTTTTGTCGGTTTGGCCGGCAAGAGTTGAATCTGCATTTCCTGAGCGCATTAGCACAAAGTTCTGTCGCAGCAGTGCCCCGCCTCCAATGGGAGTACGCAATAGTCGGGTCCAGCTTCTGCCGGCGATGCTGCCTCCATCCTGAAGGACGTACCCCACCGGGACAGTGACTGGGTCAAGGGCCAGTACCAGTGACCCGTCGCCAAGCGCAGGAAAGTTGTAGAGGCCTTGTGAGTCGGTTATTACTGATTGGCCAGACGTCAGATAAAGCCGAACGCCGGCGACTGGTTTGTCGTTGGAATCGAAAGACCCATTGCGATTAACGTCTTCGTAAACACGTCCAATGACCACTTGTTGACTGGAGAAAACACCACCGCCGACGCGGACTATGGCGCGCGCAGCTCCGGTTGTTCCACGTTCACCATTCGGGAAGTCACCCGATCCTACAGCCACATTTTCGCGGTCGCCGGGGCGAGCGTTGGCGCCGATCCTGACACGGTAGAGGAGTCGTGCCGTTCCGCCCGAGGGCAGGTCACCCACCTGAAAAACCAAGTCATCGCCAAGCGATTCGGGTTCAATTTTTTGTTCGGGCGCTGAGCCCACATTCAACCTGGCGGTG
>DATKIS010000179.1:0-2286 GCA_035543975.1 Pyrinomonadaceae bacterium | reverse complement strand
TCGTCCACGAGACACTCCGAAATAAAAACCGCTATAATCCGCCCACCGATGACACAACAAAAAATATTCGTAGCTGACGAAGTCAGCGATAGCGGTCTTCAGCCTTTACGCGACGCCCAGTTTCTGGTCGAGAAGCGAGTGGGTCTTGGTCCTGCAGATTTGCTCGGCGCACTCACTGGTTGCGTCGGCCTGGTGGTCCGGAGTGAAACCAAAGTCACCGCGGATTTGATGGATAGTGCGCCCGAGCTGCGGGTAGTCGGCCGCGCCGGCGTGGGTGTGGACAACATCGATGTGCCGGCCGCAACTGCCCGCGGCATCGTCGTAATGAACGCTCCGGACGGCAACACGATAACCACTGCCGAGCATACGATGGCGCTTTTGATTGCCCTCGCGCGGCGCGTCCCTCAGGCCAACAGCAGCTTGCGGGCGGGGAAGTGGGAGCGCAAGAAGTTCATTGGCGTTGAACTCCAGGGCAAAACGCTAGGCGTCCTCGGTCTGGGCCGGATCGGACGCACCGTCGCCAGCCGCGCTCATGCGTTTGGCATGAACATCGTGGCCTTCGATCCCTTCATCGCCCCGGACCAGGCCCGCGACCTGGGTATCGAGGTGGTTCCCTTTGACGACGTTCTCGCACGTGCCGACTTTCTGACTGTGCACACGCCATTAACTACCGAAACTCGGGCCATGGTCGGCAAGGATGCCTTTGCAAAAATGAAGGTAGGCGTGCGCGTGATCAATTGCGCCCGGGGCGGGTTGATCGATGAGGATGCACTCTACGAAGCAATCAAGTCGGGCATTGTGGCCGGGGCGGCCCTTGACGTTTTTGTCCAGGAGCCACCTCCCGCCGATCACCCGCTGCTGGGGCTGGAAGAAGTAATCGCCACGCCGCACCTCGGCGCTTCAACCACGGAAGCGCAGGAAGGCGTGGCTTTCACAGTGGCGGAGCAGATGCGTGACTACCTGTTGACGGGAGCACTGCGAGGGGCGGTGAACGTGCCGGCGCTTGGCGCCAAGGAACTGCAAACCCTCCAGCCGTTTCTCCGCTTGGCCGAAAGCCTGGGACGCTTCCAGGCTCAGCTGGTTGACGGTGCGGTGCGCGAAGTCAGAATCGAATATGCCGGCGAGATTGTCGACCAAAATGCTGCGCCGGTAACCAGAGCGTTTCTGGCCGGACTCCTGCGCGACGTTAGCGCGCGGGTGAACGCGGTAAACGCGTTCCTGATTGCCGAAGAGCGCGGCATCACTATCAACACCAGCTACCTGCGTTCGGCCAGTGATTCCGTACCCTCGATTAGAAGCCGCGTGGTTACGAGCGGCGGCGAACAAAGTCTCGCCGGCACTCTGTTTGGTTACGGTGAACAGGCCCGCGAGGGACGCATCACTGAGATCAACGGGTTTCACATTGAAGCCATTCCTCATGGGCACATGCTGGTGATGCGCAACCGCGACGTCCCCGGGGTCATCGGCCGCGTCGGCACCATCCTTGGCGAAGGCGGCATTAACATCAGCCGCTTTCACCTCGGGCGCCGCGAGCGGGGCGGGGAAGCGATGGCCGTCATCGAGGTTGATGCTCCGGTAGATAAACAAACGCTTAGTGCACTGCGGTCGTTTGAGTATGTGCTGTCCGCCCAGGAGATCGAACTCTGAGTTGAGCAAAAATCTTTCAGTCGGTTCGGGTGATTTCGGGCAGCGTTCTGCCCTAGTCCCTCGGCACCGCGCCAGGACCATGGTCGGCTTGAGCCTCCTCGCTCTTTTCACGGCGTCAATCCGCCTCAGACCAAAGCGGCGTCAAGCCGCCGCACTCCAAACTCGCTGAACTTTCGCTTGCGCTCCATCGTCTTAGTCGGCAGAATCCGCACAGTCCAAACCGTCAGGAGTTGTTAATGGAAGGCAACGTTCACCCCCAATCGTCGTCCTCGGAATTTCTGCCCCAGCCTTTGGCTGACGCTCCACCCCAGCCGGTCACACCCGCAAAGGGCCGCATAGACTCGATTGATCTCCTGCGCGGGATCGTGATGGTCATCATGATGCTCGACCATACCCGCGACTTCGTCCATCGCGACGTAATGCAGGGGTTTGATCCAACCGACTTGTCAAAGACGAATGTCTGGCTCTTCTTCACTCGCTGGATCACTCACTTCTGCGCCCCCGTGTTTGTCTTCCTCGCCGGGACGGGCATGTATCTCCAGTTTATTCGTGGCAAGAGTAAGGGAGAGTTGTCACGCTTTCTGGTGACGCGCGGCCTGTGGCTAATAGTGCTGGAGTTTACCTGGGTAAGAATCTGCG
>DATKIS010000178.1:0-6174 GCA_035543975.1 Pyrinomonadaceae bacterium | reverse complement strand
CAAACGTTGACTTCCCACCACTGAGGCAATCACGAGCACAACGAGGAGGATGAGCAGAAGGAGACCGCATACAGTGAGCGCCCTGCTCAGCGTGGTATGCACTGCTTCGTTTGATTGTTTCGCCGTAGGCCTCATCGCGCCTCAGTAGAACGTGAGCATTACTGTTCCGACACCCGCAAGCTAAAGCTTGAAATCTAAACCCCTGGTCTCCACTCGAGCAGTTCAGAGTTGAATCTTCTCTGATTCGCCCAGCTGATAGCGACGCACCTACCTGAAAGCCTCAGGGTGTAAAGCACGAGCCATCGCTTCCAGACCGTCAATCAGGCGCGGGCCCGGCCGCGACAAATGATCGTCGTTGATCTGGTAGACCCGATTGTTCAGCGCGGCAGGAGAATTACGAAGCGGCCCGGCTACGGTGGAGCTTGCTGTCCCCATAGCGCCTCCTGTGGGCAGAATGATTGCTTCGGGTCGCGCGGCGAGCGCTGCCTCGTCGCTGTATCGTGGAAACGCTCCCGGCACATCCGCAGTCACCGAAACTCCGCCCGCCCGCCGTACTAAGTCGGTTAAATACGCATCGCTTCCGATGGTGTAGAGGGGTTCGCCCGAAACCTGATAAAACACGCTTACCGGTCGGGTGCCGCTGATCTTCGTTTCAACAGCTTCCGCACGTCGGCGCAAGTCCGTGGCGAGCAGCGTTGCCTGCTCGGACGCATTGAAGATCTCTCCCAAGATCCTGATCGAGTTAAAGATCTCGTCAATACTGCCGGGGTTGGTGACGTAGACAGCGATCCGCTGCTGATCAAGTTGTGTGGTGAAGGCTTCAAGCTGGGACGCCGTTGAGACGAGTACTATTTGCGGCTTGAGCGCAATGATCCGCTCCACGCTCGGATGAATCGTATCGCCAACCTTGGCGACGCTCTTCGCTGCTGCCGGGTAATCGCAATATTCCGTATCCCCAACGAGCCGGTCACCGGCGCCTATTGCGTAGACTATTTCGGTTAGGTTTGGCGCCAACGAAACGATTCGTTCGATTTTTACCGGCAGAATGACCCGCCGCCCAGCTTCGTCAACAATTTCCCTCGTTGCGGCTGGAGTTGCCGAACTAATTGGTGAATTTGGTTTGCACGCGGGAAGCGTGAAGAGCACGAAAAGAGAAAGCAGCGTGCCGAACTGTCGGATGAGTTGAAAGTGTGAAACCTGGTGCAAAAATCCCGCCAATCTCCTGGTTCTTCACGAAAAGAAACAGGCGGTCGACGGGACTTGATAAAGGCTAAGAACCGGTGCGGCCTGAACGCCTTTCCGCGAAGCGTTCCAGAGCTGCAAAGCCGCTGGGCAGGTCTCCTGGCTTAGAGGAACGTTTCGTTACTGTTCGCCAAAGAGCAGTAACTAATCGTCTCATCACAGTGGCGCGACCGCGCGGGATTCTAACCCGCTTCCCTATTCTCCCCGACCATCGGGGCACCCAGATGCTTTCAAATACAAAGAACAATTCCTGATTATTGCTGAACTGTGCGGACACTATCACGCGTGCGCGCGGAGTGTCAAACTCGGCAGTAAGCTCGATGAATGACACTCGGTTTTGGCTCGTTGTCGATTGCTTCAAGATGGGCCCTCCAGTAAGATTCATCGAAATTCCAACCTGGAGAAACTCTTACTAATGATTAAGACGATTGAATGGACTAACGACGGGATTAGCATGCTGGACCAACGGCTCCTCCCTGGCGAAGAAAAATACCTCATGCTGCGATCGTATGAAGAGGTTGCAGAAGCTATCAAGAAAATGGTCGTGCGAGGTGCGCCGGCGATTGGCGTTTCGGCGGCGATGGGTTTGGCGCTGGGCGCGAGTCAATCAGTAGGCATGTCGGTCGCCGATCTCGAGGACGACTTCGATTACATGTGCCAGGTGATGTCGCAAACGCGACCCACCGCGGTAAATCTTTTCTGGGCTATTGAGCGGATGCGCGAACGCTTTCGTCGAGAAAAGGCGATCACGCGGGAAACCGAGCAGATCAAAGCCAGCCTCATTGAAGAAGCTCAGGCGATCTTTAAGGAAGACATCGAGGCGAATCGAGCGCTCGGAAAGTTTGGCGCCGATTTGCTTTCAGATGGCGATACAGTGCTCACCCATTGCAACGCCGGCGCGCTGGCAACAGCCGGAGATTACGGCACAGCGCTTGGGGTTATCCGCGGCGCGATAGATGCCGGCAAGCAGATCGCCGTAATAGCGGATGAAACCCGACCATTTCTTCAGGGCCTAAGATTAACCGCCTGGGAGTTGGCTAAAGACAATATCCCGGTGACTGTAATCACCGACAATATGGCCGGTCATGTGATGAAAAGCGGCAGGATCAACGCGGTAGTTGTTGGCGCTGATCGAATTGCAGCTAATGGCGACGCGGCAAACAAGATCGGAACCTACATGGTTGCTGTGCTGGCGCGGAAACATGACATACCGTTTTACGTCGCCGCTCCCATCACCACACTCGATTTGTCGTTGAAAACCGGAGACGAAATTCCGATTGAGGAACGAGACGGCCGAGAGATCACTCACATTGGCGCCAATCAACTCGGTCCAGAAGGTGTAGACGTCCACAATCCAGCATTTGATGTGACTCCGGCAGAGCTCATCACAGCGATAATCACTGATAAGGGAGTTGCTCGAGCACCCTACCTGGACAGTCTGAGGGAATTGGCTGGCTCGAATGCGGCGGCTTCTAGCGGGTGATAAATCAGTCAGGAAATTACTCCGGGGTCGGACGACGGGCAGTAAGCACAGTATAGGAGCTCAATTGTCGGAAAACGAAAGGTGAGCTACAGGAGGAAGCCCCGGGGGACGGAGGCGTACGCAGTCCCCACCTGAACACGGACTCATCGATCACGCTGGAATCCACCGGGTGCAAACCTACTCTGTTCCCACCAATCGATCGTTTGTTTTAGGCCCGTTCTCAAATCCACGCGGGGTTCGAAACCGAGTAGTTCCCGCGCCCGAGAGACGTCAGCCAGGCTGTGCCTAACGTCACCTGCCCTCGGTTCTTTGTACTCCGCCACTGCATCAGGCTTTCCGGTTAGTTCCTTCAGTTGGGCCAATAGTTGATTCAACGTTATTCGTTCACCATTGGCCACATTAATCACTTGTCCAAGTCCCTTTACTGCCTCTGCAGCTTTTAGGTTGGCGCTTACAACATCGTCCACATAGGTAAAATCGCGGGACTGCTCGCCATCGCCGTAGATGACGGGGGTTTCACCGGTAAGCAGAGCGCCAATAAAGCGCGAGATGACTCCAGAATACTGAGAACTCGGATCCTGACGGGGCCCGAAAACGTTGAAGTATCTCAGCGACAAAGTCTCCAAACCGTAGACCCGATTAAACACCTGGCAATAGTATTCACCGACAAGTTTTGCCACCGCGTAGGGAGAAAGCGGCTCGGGAAGCATATTTTCAATCTTAGGCAGAGAGGGTTGGTCGCCGTAGGCTGAGCTTGAAGCGGCGTAGACCACCCGCCTAACTTTGCTTTCCTTGGCAGCCAACAGAAGCGAGAAAGTGGACTCGACACTGGCGATGTGGGTCTGTCGCGGATTCTCAACCGAGCGCGGTACGGATGGAATAGCAGCCTCGTGAAAGACCAGTTCGACGCCCTCAAGGGCCCGCCGCAAAGATACTTCGTCAGCCAAACTTCCCTGAACGAAGTCAACGTCGCCTTTGATGGCTTCTACATTATCGATGTACCCCGTGGAAAGGTCGTCGATGATCCTGACTTTTGCGCCAGAGTCAGCTAGCGCAGAGGCAATGTGTGAACCGATGAAGCCCGCTCCGCCAGTTACAAGTGCAATTCCCGTTAAGGACATAGGTTGAGTTGATCTGCTGTAAGTAGGTTAATTTGATTCGAACGGAATTTCCCGACGTAGTTCCATTACCGGCCAACTCCTACATACTCGAACCCAAGTTCGCGCATGTCTTCTGGCTCGTAGATGTTACGTAAATCAGCAATCCTGGGCGAACGCATGAGATCGCGGATACGACGCATATCCAGCGCCCGAAACTGGTTCCACTCCGTTACAAAAACCAACGCATCCGCGTTTGTAACCGCCGCATATTCGTCGTCGGCGTAGCTAACTTCGGGAAGAATCTCCGCGGCTTCAATCATGGCAACTGGATCATAGGCTCGCACCGTAGCCCCGCTTTTCAGTAATGACGAAATAATCTCGAGCGATGGCGCCTCACGGATATCATTAGTTTCGGGTTTGAATGCAAGTCCAAGGACGGCGATCGTCTTTCCTTCAAGACCCCCAGCCAACTTTTCAATCTTCGGCAGCATTGCCAAGCGCTGGCGGCGGTTAACTTCTATCACTGCATCTACAATTAACGAGTCCCGGCCAAACTCACGAGCCACCGTGGCTAATGCCCGGGTATCTTTGGGGAAACAGGAACCACCGAACCCTGGACCCGGATGAAGA
This sequence comes from Pyrinomonadaceae bacterium, assembly GCA_035543975.1. GTDB lineage: Bacteria > Acidobacteriota > Blastocatellia > Pyrinomonadales > Pyrinomonadaceae > PSRF01. The sequence goes on along the minus strand of DATKIS010000178.1, from coordinate 1,719 downwards.
AACTTGTTGCCAATTCGCCGGTCCATGCCTATTGCCCTGGCAACGTCATGTACGTCACAGCCAATGCTTTCGCACAAGCTAGCTATTTCATTAATGAAGGAGATCTTAGTCGCAAGAAACGCGTTAGCAGCGTATTTCGTTAACTCAGCCCCTTCCAGAGAAGTCAGAACAAACGGGGCTTCAATCAGATAGAGTGGTCGGTAGAGATCGCGCATGATGGCGATTGCCTCCTCGTCCTTGCTACCAATCACAACTCTATCTGGTCTCATGAAATCATTGATCGCGGCACCTTCACGTAAGAACTCCGGGTTCGAGACTATTCCGAAATTCAATCGGGGATTCTTCTCCTTTATGAGCTTGCGCAGGTACTCCCCGGTCCCAATCGGGACCGTTGATTTGGTCACCACTACCTTGTAGCCATTCATGTGTTCCGCCACAGAGGAAGCGGCGGCTTGAACGAAACTCAAATCAGGGGAGCCGTCACTTTTCGGGGGGGTTCCTACTGCGAGGAAAATGACCAACGCTTGCTCGACCGCCTGCTTGATGTCAGTAGTGAATTGCAGTCTACCCGACTGCATATTCTTGGTGACCAGTTGCTCCAGGCCCGGTTCATAAATTGGCATCTCTCCTGAAGAGAGACGCGCTATCTTTTCGGCATCAATATCGACGCAAGTGACGTCTACGCCAAACTCAGCAAAACAAGCACCTGTAACCAAGCCCACATAGCCGGTGCCAATTACCGCAATATGCATTTCGATTTGACCTTAGAAAGCTCAGGAGTGGCCTATACAGGCAAAACCTTGCGGGTCTTGGCGACATTTCGTCGCGTAACCCGCAAGGTTTTGCATAAGCGATTGACCGCAACGCTTAACAGCGGCGCTACAGTATTTGTTGAACTCGTCAAACGATGACTTACTTCGCCGGGCTGACTACGACGGCATTACCGCCGACATTAACGTCGTTGCCGTGCATTGTGGCCCAGAGAATGGCCGCGATTGCACCAGCACCCAATGCCAACAGAGCAAACGTCTCGCCGCTCGACAGGTCATCGTCGTCATCGCCAGAACCACCCTGAGGTGTGCCTGCTGTGGCGCTTTCACCCGCAACAACATGCTTCACCGAGGTACCTGACCGCAGTTCCGCGACGCCTGAATGAGTCGTCAACGAAGTAACTCCGTTCACAACTCTCACTGTAAACGAAGTTGTCTGACTGCCATCAACCACGACCACACCGTCTTTGGTAGTGAAGTTCACAGAGTTTCCAGCCAGTGTTGAGACATTAGCGCTACCATTTTCGAGCATGCCCATCACAGTGTTATCTGTGAAGGTTAATTTCAAACCCGAGTTCGGAGCCAACTCAACGCGGCCTAGCTTGCTAAGATTCACCGTGGCGCTGCTCTTCTCGGCGGTAGCGATCAAGCTGTCCGAAAACACCGTACCGGAAACAACGTTCTCGCCGTTTATTGTAACCTGGCCGGAGACCGACAACTCTCCCGATGGGGCCTTTGCTGTGGGCGACGCCAACACTACCATTGAGTAAACACTCAAAACGGCAACTGCCACACAGGCCGCTATTGGTTTGCGGCTCCAAGTTTTGCTGATCATTAACTTTCCTCCCGTAATGTGAAACAAGAATCTTGATTGCTGGCGCGACAGTAAGAACCGAGTGAGACGCACCGCTGATTGAATTACCGTCTCGAAGCTGCACTGGGCCGAACG